>JAICUM010000627.1 GCA_025935855.1 Pirellulales bacterium
CGTGGCAGTAGCACAGCACGGCCGTTGGGCGCTCGTCGCCGGTGAAGAGCGTCTTGGCCATCTCTTGTTCGGTGATGTGCCAGAAGCGGATGGCGTCCTGCAGGCCGGCCTCCTTCATGGCTTTCTCATACCCGGCGTGGCGATCATCGACGCTAAAGTGTTTGCGGATGGAATCGTGCAGGTACATCGCAATCCGGCGATGGCCCAGCTCGATGAGTCGCTGTGTGGCGACGTAGGCGCCCGCCTCGTCGTCCGTCACGGCGCAGGGCCAGGTGCGGATCGTTTTGTCCATGAGCAGGACGCGCGGCAGGCCGGATTCTTCGACGGCTCGCCTGGCGTCCTCAGGCAGATAGTGCGAAATGGCGATGCCGTCCAGACGGCCGTCTTTGAGCAGCTCGTTCCACTCGCCTTCCTGGTCGTACGGAACGATGACCACGTGGTAGCCGTGGTCGCGCATGCCGCTGGTGAAGCCGCCGGCGATTTCGCCCATCGTGCCTTCGTGAATCCAGGCGGTGTGCGTGTGGAACAGGCCGACGGCGTGAGTTTTCGCGCGGGAGAAGGCTTGAGCGCGCCAGTTGCGGCGGTAGCCCATTTCCTTCGCGAGGCGGCGAATGTGGGCGGCGCGTTCGGCGCTGCGTCCGGTGAGGGACTTCACGTCGCCGCGCAGCGCGCGGGCGACCGTGGAGCTGGAGACTCCGGCGCGCTCGGCAATGGCGTAGATGGTGACGCTCATGGGTGTGTCCTGATAGTAGCTGCCGCTGGCTTGGACTTTCGTGACACCGGTGTCTTTAGACACCAGTGTCATTGCAGCGGGTGAACCTTCCGGCTACAATCAGTATACAATGGAAATGAGACTTCCGGCTGATGTGACACTAGTGTCAAAATAGCGATTCCTTTTTCTCGGGTCAACTAGTTCTTTTGCTTTTGCCGGAAAAGTCGTCGCAAGCGGCTGAGGCTCGATTGCGTCCCCGTGTGAAGGCCGCTTGATGGGTCAATTTCGGCAATGGGCGAATGTCTGGATGACGCTGCCGCTTGAGCGAGCGGCAGCGGCGACAACTCTGCACGCGTGAGCATGGCCTCTTCTGAACCCAAGCCGATCGCCAGCCAGCGGATTTCCGCCGCCGAGAAGATCGGCTACAGCCTGGGCGACGCGGCGGCGAACTTCGTCTTCATGACGATGATTCTGTTTCAGGTGAACTTCTACACCGACGTGATGGGCATCGCCGCGACGACGGCCGGCTTCATTCTGCTCGGCGCCCGGTTGTGGGATGCATTTTTCGATCCGGTGATGGGCGTGCTGGCCGACCGGACGCGCACGCGCTGGGGCCGCTTCCGGCCGTGGATTCTGATGACGGCCATCCCCTGGGGCGTTGTCATGTATTTGGCGTATGCGACGCCGGCCGGATTCAGCGCCGGCCAGATGGTGGCGTATGCCTTGATCACCAACGTGCTGCTGATGACGCTCTATTCGGCGAACAACATGCCGTACTCGGCGCTCGGCGGCGTGATGACGGGCGATTCGTATGAGCGGACGAGTTTGAATTCGTACCGCTTCGTGGCGGTGAATTTGGCCCAACTAGTTGTCGCAGGTTTCACTTTGCCCCTGGTGGCGAAGTTTGCGGCGCTGTACGGGGAAGGCGAGACGGCTCGTGCGACCGGCTGGCAGATGACGATGGGGCTGTGGGCCGTGCTGTGCGTCGTGTTTTTCGTGATCACGTTTGCCACGACGTGCGAACGGGTCGAGCCGGCGGCCGAGCATCGTTCAAACGTGCGGCAGGACTTCGCCGACCTGCTGGCGAATAGCCCGTGGGCGGTGATGTTCGTGATGACGCTCGTGCATTTCGCGATCCTCTCGCTGCGCGGCGGGGCCCTCTACAACTATTACCACTATTACGCCGACAAAGCGGCGCTGTACGACTGGTTGTCGAAGCTCGGGCTGACGACGGCCTCAACGGGCGAAGGATCGCGGCCCGGCGGGCTGCTGGAATTCCTGGGCTGGGTCGTGCATGCCGATCGGAATAATCTCGCCGGCTCGAACGTGGCGGATGTGGCGCAAAGCGTCGTCAACGTTATCGAAAAGGCGGTGTTTATTGTCGTGATTGTGCTGTCGCCAGTGCTTTCGAATCGCTTCGGGAAGAAGGCGATTGCAATCGTGGGATTCGCGGGGACGACCGTGTTGACGGCGCTGTTTTATTTGATTGAGCCGCAGCAAGTGGGCTGGATGATCGCGTTGACCGTCGCCGGCGCCGTCGCCTATGGGCCGACGATTCCGCTGTTGTGGGCGATGTTCGCTGACGTTGCTGACTACTCAGAATGGCGAACCGGCCGACGCGCGACGGGCATCGTGTTTGCCACGATTGGCTTTGCGCTGAAGGCGGGGCTGAGCTTGGGCGCATTCTTCCTGACGCAGTTATTGGCGTTGTACGGGTACGTGGCGAACCAGGTACAGGATGCGCAGGCGCTTCAAGGAATTCGCCTCTCGGCAAGCTTGTACCCGGCGGTGCTGTTCGCTGTGTGCACGGGGTTGTTGGCGATTTACAAGATCAACCGCGGGCTGACGCTGCAGATCTCGATGGATCTGCTGGCCAGGCGCGCCCAATCGGCGAGGTGAAAGACGATGCAACATCGAACGCTCGCCGCGTGGCTGGTAGCGGCCGGTATTTTTACGTTGGTCGCGGGCGCAGTGCAGGCCGCCGATCAGACCGCGCTGAAGGATGTGTTCGCGAAGGACTTTCGCGTGGGC
>JAICUM010000079.1 GCA_025935855.1 Pirellulales bacterium
CATTGCCAGCAGTGGGTGCATTATAGGCGGGGTCCGCAGAGCAACCAAGTAATTCGGCCATCGTGGGACACGCCAGCGGCAGATTCCCTGCAATCGGCAAACTTTACCGAGTCGCCTTCAACCTCGCACTTGGAATATCCGATACATCCCGTGATGCCGTCTATCACAGGGAACATCGATTGGACTCGTCGCTCGGGCAGGCCGCTAGCTGTTACCGGCGGGATTTTGCCGGCTGGTAGCGCGGAGGGCCGCGTCTTCGCCGCCGCATGCTTGCTGGCAACGCTGCTGGCCATTCCTGGATGCACCGTGTGCCGGCAGGCCAAGCGAACGCTTTGCAGCGAGCCGCTGCGGTACTCGGCGGCGGTTGATCGTAAGCGGAGCCTGGAAACCTATCGCAGTTGGGCGGAACGCGCCTGGAGGCAGGAGTGCCAGACCTGCGGCAGCATGCCGACGAGCGACACATACAAAGCCGGCTTCTCGGACGGCTTCACGGATTACGTTTACGCGGGCGGAACGGGCGAACCGCCGCCAATGCCGCCCCGCGAGTTTTGGAACTTGTGCGAACGCTCGCCGGCGGGCGCGGCTGCCGCGAATGATTGGTTCGCCGGCTATCGCCACGGCGCCCGGGTGGCGCGCGAGGGCGGCTATCGGCAGCGCGGGGTGGTTATCACCTCGATGACGCCGCGCGACGACGAGCCCCGTGCGGACGACGGGCTGCTGATGACGCCTGAAGGAATGGGCGAGCCGGCGCCGCCGAGCGTTGAAGGGGAAGCGTTGGGGCCTGCGTTGGAAGAGGGCGCGGGGATGGTGGGAGCGGAACCGGCTGAGTTGCCGAGCCCGCCCGCGGCGATTGAACAGCCGGAGAGCCATTCTTCGGACGAGTCTTCCGGGGAGTTGCCGATTCCGCCGCCTCGGGCCTCGGATGAATCGAGTCAGAAATCCGCGAGCGCGTTCAAATCGGCGCTGCTGCAGGCGGCTGAGCGCCATCGCACTACTTCAACGGCGCCGCGGACTGCGGGCGACTCGATCGAACCGGCGGTTGCCTCGGAGCCGATTTTTTCGGAAACAGACTTGGCCGACCCGCCGAGTGCGAACTCGTTGCGAGCGAGAACGCAAGACGACTGACCACTGTGAGATTGGTTTAACAGGCGATCACTTTCCGCGCGAATGATCACGAACCGTCAGCAAAACATGTCGCGAGCGTCTGGTGCTTCGAGGCCGGCTATCGGTATCGCGCTGGCGCTGATCGTGACGGCGCTGCTCTCTGGTTGTGCGGCGGTGACCAATCCGGTCGCCAACGGCATTCCGGTGCGGCTGCTTCCGGATGAATTGCTTGCTGAGTCACGCGAGGGATTTGAGCAGATTCCGCTGTCGCTGCTGCGGCAGAAGCCGCCGGAGATTTACCGATTGTCGGCCGGCGACATTCTGGGCGTGTACATCGAGGGGGTGCTCGGCAACGCCGAGACGCCGCCGCCGGTGAACTTGCCGGAGAGTTCCGAACTGCCGCCGGCGATCGGCTATCCGATCCCGGTGCGCATTGACGGCACGATCACGCTGCCGCTTGTCGGGCAGATCAAGGTGGAAGGACTGACAGTCGAGGAGGCGGAGCGGAAGGTGACCGAGGCGTATCGTACGGGGCGTGATGCGGAAGCGAAGAGGCAAGCAGATTCGCCGAAGTCTGAAAAGGCGGCGGCCGGGCCTGGGGCGGAGAAGCCCGAGACGCCCAAGCCGCCAGCGCCGCCGACCTCGGAACCGGGCGGCGAGAAGGAAGCTCCAGCCGACGGCGCAGCGGCCGGCGACAATGGGGCCGACGAATTAGGAATGGGCGAGGGACAGGCGCCGGGCTTTTTGCGCGAGGAGAATCAGATTCTCGTGACGCTCATGCGCCCGCGCCACGTTCGCGTGCTCGTGGTGCGCGAGGACAACTCGCAGCAGCAGGTTTCACTGCGCAATGAATCGCTGATTGGACTGGGAACCACGCAGACGACGATCGGCGGCGGCTACCGCGGCGTCGGGTTGGTGCTCGAGCTACCGGCGTATGAAAACGACGTGCTCAACGCGCTCGCCCGCACCGGCGGCCTGCCGGGGCTTGAATCGACGCAGGAAGTGATCATCCAGCGCGGCTATTGGAATCCGAAAGCGGACCCCAAGGGGGCCTGCACTTCCAACGGGCTGTACAGCCAGATTACCGACGAGTCGAACCGCCAGAGGGTGACGCGAATTCCGCTGCGACTGCGGCCGGGCCAGCCGCTTGGCTTTGGGCCGAAGGACATTCTGCTTGAAAACGGCGACATCGTGATGGTCCGCGGCCGGCTGCCGCAGTTCTTCTACACCGGCGGCGTGCTACCCTCCGGCGAGTATCCGCTGCCGAATGAATATGACCTCACCGCGTTGGAAGCGGTGATGAAGGTGCGGGCCTCGGTCTTCAACGGCGGCGTGAACACGAGCAATCTGAACGGCGTTTCGATCGGCGCCGGCATTGGCAATCCTTCGCCGAACTTGCTGGCGGTGTTGCGTCAGACGCCGTCCAAGGGGCAAGTGATTATTCGGGTTGATCTTGACGAAGCGGCGCGCGATCCGCGACAGAACCTTTTAATACAAGCGGGTGATGTGCTGATCTTGCAGGAAACGCCAGATCAGGCCATGACGCGCTACTTCACGCAGGTCTTCCAACTGAACCTGTTCACTCGGTTCCTCAACCGGGCGGATGCGACGGGCACGACCAATCTGTCCGTGCCGTAGCGGTTCATTGTGGGCGTTCGTCCAATCGCGCGCAAAAAAAGACGCCGACTAGCGCCGGCGTCCAGAAGTGTCGATTGTCCTCGCCATTAAAATGGCGGGCGCGGGGGCGGCCGATACGGGCTGCGAACGGGCGGACGGAAGGGCGGACGCGTGACCACTGACTGCGAAATGCTGTCGTCGGTGGCCGAGAGATCGGCGGCGGCCATCGCCGCAGGCGAGCTGGCCGCGACGGGGCTGGCCGTCACCGGAGCGGCGGCAGCAATCACGGGCGCGGGCGTCAGCGCCGGAGCTGTCGCGATAGGCGATGGCGTCGGCAGCGAGGAGACCGCCGGGCGGGTCGCCAACACGGTCGTGCTGAACCCAGTCGTTTGAAACGCCGGAAAGCCAAACGGCGTCACCGTCAGCCGGCGGTATCGCGGCGTAAACGGATTGTAGAACCGCGGCGTGGCTTTCGCTGAGCCGTTCGTTCCAGGTTGAGCCGTCGCCACGCTGACCGAAGTCAGTGCGAGTGCCACGGCGGAAAATACAACGCAGCGTTTAATCATCGATGATTCCTGCCGGACGATCGAGTTTGATCGCCCGCTTTGCAAAGTCTCAAAGGTGTGAATGTCTCAAAGATCGGGAAATCTTGCCTACTCTCAAATTACGCTCGCGCCCGACGCTTTGCAGCGACGCCCGCGAGTCCGATGACTGCCAGCAAGCCGGCAACCGGCTCGGGGACAGCATCGCACGGCAGCGGGCTTTGTTGGACGGAGAAGTTGTCGAAGAACGCTGTGCCAACCATTGCCATTGATGCCGCATCGCCCGCGGCCTGAACGGCAGTAATGTCGGCGTCGGTGAACTCATTCAATCCACCCGAGATGTTGTTTTGATCCACGAAGCCTGAAGTCCCGATGGCAACGTTGTTGACAAAAAATCTATAGCTGTGCGTGAAGTAATCGAGTTCGATCATGTAATCGTTCCACGCGCCAAACGCCACCGTGGGACCTGCCGCGGTTAGGAAGCCTGTGTCTTGAACCTGGTAAAGCACTTCGCCGGTGCTGGCATCAACGCCGAGCGAGCCCAGCAGTCCAACGCTCGTGGAATCGTCATCGTTTGCTTCGACTCCAAAATAGGGTCCAAAGGTTCCGGTTGGGCCACTGCTCTGCTCGACGCGCATCGACCACTCGATACAGACGTATCGATCGGACGGATAGCCACTTACAGGGACGCCCCAGCGATCATTTGAACCCGCGGCGCGGTTGACCACGACGGCCTGCGAGCCGGTATCGACTACTGAGCTTTCCACGTTCGCCGTGGAAAGTCCCAAACCTTTCGTCCGCAGCCAAGTACCGTTAAATGTCGCCGGCGTCTGGCCTTCCAACTGCCCGGTGCCCAAAAACGTTGTACTGAATTGGGGCTGCTCGAAGCCGTGCGAGTCAACGATGATCGATGCGGCCGAAGCCGATGACGCCGCTGCAACAGCGACGAGGGTCCATGCCGATGTGACGGCGAATATCTTCCGAATCATTAGCGACTCCCGGATGAGAACCTTAAGGCGCGTAGAAATTCCCAGTAAAGACTTCGCTGCAGGGTAACCTGCCCGGATTGGTCGGTCAACAATTTTGAGGAAAAGTCTGGAAAATCGGCCCGACTGTCATCTTCCGAGTTGTCCGCCGAACCGGCGCTTCTATGATACGCCGTCCGCCGGGCCGTCCCATCCCCGCAAAAGCGGGGGTTCAAAACCGGGCTTCGAGGCCCGTAAGCTGTAACTTCTGTCAATTCGTTTGACAGTCCGGATCGCAGGTGTTTAATGGACTTCGTCGCGTTTTCGCCCGGTTTTCCTTCCCTCCTCTCTTCATGGCGAAGGCTCGCCTAAACCGGGCGGAGGCTTGACCTTAGTCGCTTCGGCGGCGACCAGCTCCAACGATTGGCAAGAGATGATTTTGCTGGATGCCGTGCTTGTCTTCTGCGCAGCTCTTTTAGCCGCGTTGGCCACGACGCCGCTGGCGGCTCGGGCTGCGCGCCGGATGGGAGCGATCGACGCGCCCGATGGCCGCCGGAAAAACCAGGAACGTCCCGTCCCGCTGGGCGGGGGTTTGGCCGTCGTGGCGGCCGCCGCCATCGGGTTATGGCTGGCGTTCACCTGGGGCGAATCCTCGCGAAGCCCACTGGCCGGAGAATGGCTACGCGGCGCAATTCCCTCGGCGTTGGTGCTGCTGGTCGTCGGCCTGCTTGACGACTCAATCGGACTGACTGGCATCTACAAGCTGATCGGCCAGATGTTGGCGGCCACGCTGCTGGTGGCCGGCGGGTTTCGATTCGAGATTATTTCGCTGTTTGGGTGGACCTTCGGGCTGGGCGATTTCAGCATCCCGTTTTCTATTTTCTTCTGCTTGGGAGCCATTAACGCGTTTAATTTGATAGATGGCGCCGACGGCCTGGCGGCGTCCATTGGCGCCGTCGTGTTGCTGACGCTGGGCGTGATCGCCGGCGCGCAGGGCATGGTCATTGCCGCGCTTGGCAGCTTCGCGGTCTCCGGCGCGCTGGTTGGCTTTTTGCGATACAACGCTCCTCCGGCGCGGGTATATCTTGGTGACACGGGCAGCATGCTCATCGGTTGGGCCGTGGCGGCGGTGGCGATTCGCAGCTCGATCAAGCAACAGGCGGCCGTGGCGCTGACAGTGCCGATCGCCATTTGCGCGATTCCGATTCTCGACGCGGCCGCGGCCATGGTGCGGCGCATCACCACCGGCCAAAGCGTCTTTACGCCGGACCGCGGACACCTGCATCACGCCCTGCTGTTGCGGGGTTGGTCGGTAGGTCAAACCGCGGCGTTGGCTTCCGGGCTAACAGGCATCACGTGCGCTGGCGCGATTCTTAGTTACTTCACTAAGCAGGACGCATTCGCCCTGGTGTCGGCCATCGGCGTGTTCGTGGCCCTCGCCAGCACGCGGGTGTTTGGGCACGCCGAGGTGGCGCTGCTCGCGTCGCGCGGCAAATCCTTGTTCAAGGGCGCCATCCGAGCCTTTCGGCCGGCGCCCGCCGGTCAGCCGCATCCGGCCGACCAAGCGATTCAGCTGCAGGGGCGTCGGCAGTGGAATATTCTTTGGTCGGCTCTTCGCGAGGCAGCGCCGGTCTATAACCTCGCCGGCCTCAAACTGAACGTGAACATCCCGCACATGCACGAGTCGTTCTACGCGTCTTGGAAGCGAGCCGGCAGCCCGGCCGAGGACGCCTGGAAGATCACGCTGCCGCTGAGCTATGCGGATCGGCCAATCGGCAAGCTGTCCATTCTTGGCGGCTCAGCGGGAGCGCAAGGGTTAACCGACATGCAGCACGTGCTCGACTTCCTTGAACCGCTGGAAGCGGAAATCGCGCAGCTCATCGAGGAGCGCATGCCCGCGCCGACTGCGGCGCCGGTCGTCGCCGCTCCCGGCATCTCGCTGGCTCGCAAACTGGCGCGGGCATAGCAACCGGGCTAGCGGCGCCCGGCGCCGGTGGCGAAACTGATCGAGCCGACACGCGCACCTTCTTCCGTCTCGCGCCCATGCTTCGCCTCGAAGACAATCCACCCATCCTTTGGCCCGACACCGCGTTGTCGGAAGAACCGTCGCGCGAGTGGACCGCCGTGTACACGAAGCCGCGGCAGGAAAAGGCGCTGGCGTGGGATCTGCGGCAGAAGCAGATCGGCTACTTCCTGCCGATGGTCCAGCGTGAGACCTCCTCCGGCGGCCGACGGCGGCGGAATCTCTATCCGCTGTTTCCGTCCTATCTATTTGTCGCCGGCGGCGAAGCCGAACGGCTCAGCGCCCTGAAAACCGATCGCGCGGTGCAGCTCGTCCGGGCCGAGCCGAGCGGCCAGCAACAGCTTTGCGAAGAACTGCGGGCCCTTGAGTTGGCCCTGCGGCACTTTCCCAATTCGCTGGAGCTGCATCCGCGGCTGACGCCCGGGGCGCCCGCGCGCATCAAGGCCGGTCCGATGGCGGGCGTGGAAGGGCTGGTATTGGAGGGGGGCGCCCATAACAAACTGTGGCTGGCGGTGAGCTGCTTGGGCGTTGGCGCCACCGTGGAGATTCACCCGGACCTTGTCGAGCCGCTCTGAGGCGGGATTCGTGGCGGTAGGTCTCTTGTGAAGCCGCCTCGATTCCGGCAAATAGCCCGGCCATCCTGGCCGGCGGCGCGTCCGGCCAGGATGGCCGGTCTATGTGCGTGGTCGCGGCTCGCATCGGCGGTGGCTTTTCGCTTACACTGCGATGATTGGGCGCTCATCCTCTCGCGGAGTTTTGTCATGCGTTCTAGTCGTCGCTTTCAAGCTGTTATTGCCGGCATGGCAATAGCCGCCGCTGCTTGGAACTGCTCCTTGCGGGCCAATGCCAACGATCAGGCCGTCCAATCGCTCATTGGTAAAGGCGAGTACAAAGAAGCGGAGAAGCTGCTGAGCGCCGAAATCCGGGACGCCGCGGCGCCGATCACGAGCGCGCCGGCCATTCAATTAGAAGTTCTCCGTCGCACGCGTCAGGACTTTTCGCTCAGCGAAGCCGAGGTGCTCCGCCAATTGCGCCGCTCGATCCCCGATGTCAAACCGGAAGACCTCGCCGGCTGGCGCGACGCGGGCGATTTGCAATTCCGCATGATCGACGGCGAGGTTCGTTACTTCCGCAATGCCGTTTCCAACCTGTTTCGCTTCAGCGGCGACGCGCGCGAGCGCCGCAAGCCCGGTTTGTTCAAGCCGGAGAAGAAGACGTTCGACATGACCGCGCATGTTCGCGAGCTGGTGCGCGAGGCGGAGCACTCAAGCTCTGACGAAGTCTTCCCGGTTCGGCATCGAATCTCCTACTCGCTCGCGGTGAATCCAAACCATCCACGGGTGAAACCGGGAGCGCTGGTGCGATGCTGGCTGCCGTATCCGCAAGAGTATCGCCAGCAGCGGAACGTGAAGCTGCTCGCCAGTTCGCCGACAGAGGGCAAGATCGCCGACAAGGAGGCGCCTCAGCGGACCATTTACTTCGAGCAGACGATTGGCGCCGCCGCGGAGCCGCCCAAGTTCAGCGTCGAATTCCAGTACGATACGGCGGCGTACTGCCCGAAGCTCGATCCGAAGTTGGTTCAACCGTACGACGCGAACTCCGCGGTTTATCAGGAGAATACCGCCGAGCGGGCGCCGCATATCGTCTTCACGCCGGACGTGAAGCGGATCGTCCGCGAGGTCGTGGGCGCTGAGACGAATCCGCTGGAAAAGTCGCGGCGGATCTTCCGCTGGGTGTCGAAGAATTTACCGTGGTGCTCGGAAATGGAGTACGGCATCATTCCGAACATTTCGGCGAAAGGCCTCCAGGCCCGGCGTGGCGATTGCGGCGTGGCCGGCATGACGTTCATCACCCTGTGCCGTGCGGCCGGCGTACCGGCGCGGTGGCAGTCCGGCTGGCAGGAGCGGCCCGGCGACTGGAACATGCACGATTGGTCGGAGATCTACGTGCTGCCGTGGGGCTGGCTCCCGGCCGACGCCTCGTACGGCGTGCGCGACGATCCCGATCCGCGCGTGCGGGATTTCTTCTGCGGGCACATTGATCCCTACCGTTTGGTCGTGAACCTCGACTACGGCCGCGCGCTTCAGCCGCCGAAGACCAGCTTCCGTAGCGAGCCGAACGACTTCCAGCGCGGCGAAATCGAGATCGACGGCCACAACCTGTATTTCAACGAGTGGGATTGGAAGTTCGCCGTCGAAACAACGCCGCTGAACGGTCCCGCCGCAGCGGCGGAAGTCCCATCGGCCGGGGGCGGAAGCTGAAGCGATTTGGATGCCTGCTCATTCACCCGACCAGTGGCGGCTCTCGCAGCTCAATCGGCAGATTGAGGAGCTCGAGGCGGAGAAGACGGAGCTTCTGCAGCGACGCGCCGAACACGCCAAACTCGCTCGCCATGCCAGGGGGCGACTTCGCTATTTACGACTCGCGCGCCGCGTGCGCGCACCGGCGGACAATTCTGACCTTTGGTACGTCGGACTGTTGGTCGCGGGCCCGATTCTCGCCGGAGCCTTTTTACTTGCGGTGAGCAGCGTACTGATCGGCTCGTTTCCGACGGGGCTGCTCGTCTTCTTCATCGGAGCTGTGGTGGGGGCGTTCGTCCTCGCGGGGCTGTTGTATTTGCCGAGCAACGTGGTGCTGCCGGCGTCGCTCGAGGCGGCGGAAGCCGAGAGCAACCTGGCTCAATCGCGATTTCAAGAAATTCTTCAGCGAACGGCAGAGATAGCCGCCGAACTTCAGAAGCGCATCGACGAACGCCGCGACTTGATGGCCTCCGGCCAGGTGCAGCGCGCCGCGCTACTGCAACGGCCGTGGAAAGCGATGGCCGAGACGGAATGGCAGGACTTCGTGGTGGAAGTCTGCCGGACGCTCGCTTATGAGATCGAGCGATTGCCCAAGAGCACCGCGCCGGACGCGGATTTCATCGCCTCGCTGGGCGGCGAGCGCGTCGCGGTGCTCACGCACGGCGAAGGCAGCGCCGTCAGCAGCGAGGCAGTACAGCAGGCGCGAGCTGCGATGAGCCGCCATGGCGCGACGCGTGCGGCCGTGATTATCAACCGCCGCTTCACCGGCGCTGCGCAAGACTTCGCCCGCCACAACGAGTGCGCGGCGATCGGCCGCGAGGAGTTTCCCGATTTTGTGCTCGGGAAACTCTCAATTTAACTCACGCCGTCAACAGAGCCGCTGTCGATCGGCGGCGTCGGCGTCGAGATGGAATGCAAAAAGAGCGCAGTGAGAGCGATGCGGGACGCTGAAGCCGCCGCCGGCGGAGCGCCGTTGAAAGCTGGGTCGGGCGCCGTGGCCGACAAACGCACAAAAAGTGCCCCCGCCTCCAGATAGAAGTTCGCGGCGTCCGCGGCGCTTCCGTCGGCGCGGCAGGTCCATGGCTCACGCCCCGTCGGCCCGGCAAGGACCAGTTGGAACCATCGCGCGTTTCTTGCGCGCACTGTAAGTCAACACTTCAAGTAAGCACCTGTTCTATGGGAGCAATTACTTGACCAAGTGGCAATTGCCGGCGCACCAATTGCTTAAGCGAAGCCGCTTCTTTGACAGCCGTAGGCACGACTGACGCGGCGATGAGTAGTGGAGCAGGCATCTGCTTCAACACCGCAACCATCCACTGCCCACGGGCGTTGCGTATCCGCCACGCCAGTTCGGCGCTCTAGTCGGCCTTCAATCGTGTGCTAGATTTGCCTCAACCGGTCCGCATCCGCAATACCCCATGCGGCCACGGTTCACGTGAGGGCGTCGCCAGAAACACCTCGGCGACGCCCTTTCTTTTTGCCGGGCTTTGACCGGCGCGCTAGTTGCTGGTTACGACTAACATTCCCTCGTTGCTCCGATTGGCATGCCGACGTCCGGCCGCGAAACCCTCGCTGAGGTTTTTGCAATGTCGCTTCAGAAAACAACACGGGAGAGCTAACGGAGAGGGGTCTACGCCTCATTGAAGCCCCGGCCGCGGCCAGCAGCGAAACATGGTCTGTTTGCATGACGGTGCGCTGGTCGCCGTCATTTGGCGCAACATGCAAACGTCCAACTGGCAGTACCGCATTTTCCAGCGCAATGAACGGGGCGTTATGATTCCCGTGGCCAGCGATTATGGTCTGCCTGAGTTTCCCCAACCGTGTGTAAGGGGCAAGCTGCAAGTTCTTTTGTTCACCGACTTTGCTGGCGAGACAAAGCCTGGATAGCGTTCCATGCCTCTAACAGCCCGTGCCGCTTCTCGGCGATGCTGACGGCAAACCGCGAGGGCCGACAAGCGTGCGATTTTCTCTCAAGTGGATCGTGGCCGACATCGCCTACGTGGCGGTTGCCTCAGCGGCCGTCGCGCGTGGCGAGTGGCGGTACGCTTGAGCTCTTTTCGCCATTTCACTTCTGTCAGTCGTTTACGCAATGCTCATTGCGTTCGCCAGTCGCGGTCCGAAGCGATTGGCTGCGGCCGGGTTCGCGCTCGCAAGCATCGGATTCGTCCTTTGCCTGGCCTTCGGCCGACGGTGCGGTAGTTGTGGCGATGAATGAGGTAAGTCGAACCTTGGTCCAACGGATCAATAATCCGAACCCTACGGGCGCGTATGCCTACGGCTTAGCCGCCAACGCCGTCGCCACGCTGGCGTTCGGCCTCATGGGTTCGCTGGTAGGCTTGATGGCGTTTCGGGCGTCGGGGCATGAGGGTCGCTCGGACCGCACTTGAAACTTGCCCGGTGCGCAGAGTCTGCGCGGCGTGGTCCGGCTCCCTGCGGAGGTTCGGGCCGGCGATCCCAGCGACAGACGCCGTAGCCGCATCTGCGCGAGAAATCCGAGACCGAGAAGCGCGTGGCCCAATTTTACCGCCGGGCGGCTATACTCGCGGGCATGGCTCTCGACACACCACAGCGCCGGCGACGGATCGAGCAGCTTGTAAGCAATGAGTTTCCGGGCTGCTCAGTGGACTACATACCATCGGCGAGGGGGGAAATGGCCTTCCGCATCCGAACTGCCAATGGGCGGTTTCGTTCGGGAGTCATCAAGCTTCTACCACATCACGCCAAGACCCGGTTGAATGCTGCGTGGCTTACTCGGCAACTGTCCGCACGGCATCCGTCCTGACCCGGGGCGGACTGGCGTACGCTCCTGCCTGAGTTCCATAGTACCGAAATTCTCCGCCAGTTCGCGAATCGCACTGCCCGAGGCTTGTTGGCATTCTCGTCGGCTGGCGTGATCGGCGTTAGCACCTGCAGTTGATGTCACGATCAACAGGCGCCTTGGGAAGATGTCCTGTCTTCACGTCCAGGACTGTGCCGGTGGACGCTCAAGCAGCACGCAGAGCGGCGCGGCTTTGCGACTCGCCTATACGGCATCGGGAGCCAAGTCATAGGCGTACTTATCTAAGTCGCTACGGGACGCTGACCGATGCGCGCGGCCATCCGTGGTGGCGCCCGCCAACCTGTCAGCCCCGGCAAGCCAGCCCGAACATTGACCGTTAGCGCCGAGCAGGCTCAGCCGGCGCATCTCCCTGAAACTTCTGCGGCCGCGGCCCTCGTCGACCAGGCGCCGCTCCCGTGGGCGCTGGTCGCTGCTCCACACGCGGCGCGATTGGCGCCGGCGGCTGATTCAACGCCCCCCGATCGACGGCCTCGCCGCCCGCGGGCGTCACCAGCGCCTTCATCGCGTCAGCGCCAATCCCCAAGCTCAACCGCTGCACGCTCCCATCACAAAACGCCGCCAGGAAAAACCCTTGCGGCGATTGTAAACCCGCGAACGGCTTCGCCGGATCGAAATCGATATCGGCCGGCTTCGTCCACTCCACGGCCTTGTCCGGGGTTACCTCAACAAACAACAAGGTGTTCGAAGTGCCGTCGGTAATCTTCCTGAGCTGCATCGTGCCTTCCGGCGGAAAGAGCGTGTGCTCCCCCTTGAACCCCAAGAACCGCGTCTTATTCGCCGGCCAGCCGCTAGGCGACTGATAGATCACCGGCATCTGATCCAGCAGCGGACGATTGTTCGGGCTATCCCACGGCTCGTCGAGCTTGAACTGATTATAGAGCGCCTGCTGTTCCACATACGGCAGCACGGCCACGCGCCAACTCAGCAGCGGTTTGCCATCCTTTCCGCTAATATCATGGGGAAAAGCCTTTTTCGCGTCATGGTTTAGCAGCGCCGCTAATGCCAACTGTTTGAGCGTATTGGTTTCCTGAGCCGTCTGCGCCGCCTGCCGCGCGGCTTGCACCGCCGGCAGTAGCAGCGCCACGCCAATCGGCGCTGCAGCCGCGACATTCCCGCCTCCCGGCAACGACGAACGCGACTCAAAGTGGAATCCATCCTCCGCGTGCCGCATGGTCGAAATCGCCGGCCGCAGGTGCTTCAGGATCACCTCATCCGACGGCAATGCGGTGGTGTCAATCTCGACGCCTTGCTTCCGCAGTTCGCCAGCGGCCATTTGCAGGCCGATCCGCAACCAGGGATACAACGAGCGCACCAGCGCCGGCGTGTCCTGGTACGCAATTGACGACAC
>JAICUM010000068.1 GCA_025935855.1 Pirellulales bacterium
GACCAGTTCGCGAAACTCCTGCCGCCGCTGCCGCAGCGTGCCGCTGGTGGGCGAGCCGATGACCCGCATGCCCTGGCCACGAACGCGTTCCAGAACGCCGTCGGCCTCGAGCTTTGAGTAGGCTTTGCTGACGGTCATCGGATTAACGGCCGCCGACTGGGCGACGTCGCGAACGCTAGGCAGCATGTCGCCGGCCTGCAGCCGCCCGCCGGCGATCAGGGCGTGAACCTGATCCACCAACTGCCGGTAGATGGGCACCCCAGAACTGGGATGAATCTCGAAGATGTCGGCGTGCGGCGGCATGTGTATTGGTGTAGTGATACACTGTCGGTCGAGTCAAGCGTATTTCGTGCGCCTGCAAAAAATCTTGGCCGCCGATGCAGTCCGCGTAGAAAATCGGGGCTGCGGGCGAGGGCCCGAGCTGACCCCGAGATCGGTCGCTGAAAGAACCGAAGGAAATTTCGTTAACCCTCCAAAGTCGCCCCGTTGACGGGCTTTCTGAATTGCCATAGAATCCGCGGTTCGTCCCTGATTTTGGGGATCGAGTGGGTCTTTGACACCGTGGCTGCTGCGGGGCCGGTTTTCCGGGCCTTGGGCGGCAGATTTGGCTGGCCGAAAGCCGCCATTAGGCAAATAGGGCCAATCAGGCGAAGGGGTTGATCAGTCGTGGCTGCCGCGAGGGAAGTTATTCGGATTCGGATGGAGGCCTACGATCACTCGGTGCTCGACCAGAGCGCCGCGGAGATTGTGGACACCGCCAAGCGGACCAACAGCGAAGTTCACGGGCCGATCCCGCTGCCGACGCGGATTGAGCGCTACACGGTACTCTCCGGGCCGCACGTGGATAAGAAGGCCCGGCAGCAGTTCGAAATTCGGACGCACAAGCGGCTGATCGACATCGTTCAGGCGACGGCCAAGACGATCGAGGCGCTGAATAAGCTGAGTTTGCCGGCCGGCGTGGATATTAAGATCAAGGCGACGGCAGGTTGAGGAAGGCTTTAGGCCGTAGGCTGTAGGAGCTTACGGATCGCGAGTCACTGATCACCGATCACATTTAGAAACTATGACGCGGAAGTTGGGTGGGTAAGCCGGGGCTTGTCCCCGAGTCTCCCGTCCTTCACGCACCAGCTTTAAGGTAATCATTCGATGGCCGCCGCCGCTTCACCCGAAGCTACTTCGTCCGATAAGGGCGGGCGCGTCCCGGGCATTCTGGGTCGCAAAGTAGGAATGACGCAGATTTACGACGAGGCCGGCAACGTGGTGCCGGTGACCGTCGTTCAGGCGGGCCCGTGCGACGTTCTGCAGGTTCGCACGGCGGAAAAGGATGGTTACGAAGCGGTGCAGCTCGGCTTTCTCGATAAGCCGCGGCGTCTGGCCTCCCGCAGTGAACGTGGGCACGTGGCCAAGCTCGACAGCAAACGGTCCAAGAAGCGCTCCGCCTCCGGCGTTGAAGCCGTGGCCAAGGCCGGCTGCGAGCCGAAGCGTTTTATCCGCGAGATTCGCGGCGGCGCGAGCGACCTGGCCGTTGGCGGCAAGGTAAATGTGACCGCGATGGAAGGCGTGGCCCGGGTGGATGTCATCGGCATCAGCAAGGGCCGCGGTTTCTCGGGCGCCATGCGGCGGCACAATTTCCACGGCCAGCGGGCTACTCACGGCGTGAAGAAGTGCCATCGGGCCGTGGGCGGCACGGGCGCCAGTGCGTTTCCCAGCCGGCTTTTCAAGGGCAAGCGGATGGCGGGCCAGTATGGCAACCAGCGGTGCACGATGCGGAATCAGCTCGTCGTGCGAATCGACGCGGAGCAGAACCTGCTCTTGATCCGCGGCGCAGCGCCTGGCCCAAATGGCGGGTATTTGGTGATTAAGCAAACGAACAAGATGTAGAAGGCGGGGTTCAGGGTTCAGGGTTCAGAAAATTGCATTTGAACCCCGAACCCTGAACCCTGAACCCTCCAATGCCTAAGCTCAACGTACACGACGCGAAGGGGAAGAAGGTTGGGACGTACAACGTCGAGCCGACCGATTTCGCTCCGCGCATTAGCAAGCAGCTGCTGCACGACGCGGTCTTGATGTACCAGTCGAACATGCGGCAAGGCTCGCACAAGACGAAGAACCGGCACGAGGTGTCCGGCTCGACTAAGAAGATGTATCGCCAGAAGGGTACGGGCAACGCTCGCGCGGGTCACCGCAAGAGCGGCGTTCGTCGCGGCGGTGGTCACATGAAGCAGATTTTTCCGCGCGATTACTCGTACTCACTGCCGCGCAAAGCGCTTCAGATGGCCACGCGGATGGCCTTGGCCGCGAAGGTGCAGGACGACGAGATCGTGCTGATCGACAAGCTGGAGTTCGAGGCGCCGAAGACTCGCGACATGGCGGCCATCATTAAGACGCTGGGCTGCGACGGCTCCTCGGTGCTGGTGGCGACCGCTGGCTACGACGTGAACGTGTATAAGAGCGGGCGGAACATCGACGGCGTCTGCGTGGCGCCGGCGAAGGATTTAAATGCTTACACGGTGCTGTCGGCGAAGCGGGTGTTGATGACGACGGCGGCGATGGACGCGCTGAAGTCGAACGCGGCAGTGATGGCTTCGCACACGGGCGAGACGAAGGCTTAAGCGAAATTGCATCCCGGAGGCCGTGGGCCTCCGGCTAGTGGGAGAGAGACGGCAATGCCACGGCATATTCCACAATCGACGTCGATCACGCTTGAGCCGCACCAGGTGATCGTGAAGCCGCTGGTCACCGAGAAGGGGATGCACAAATCCACGCGGAACAACGCGTACGCCTTCGAAGTGAACCGGTTGGCGACGAAGGATGACGTGCGGCGAGCGGTGGAAACGCTGTTCGAGGTGAAGGTGCTGAAGGTGGCGACCCAGAACCGCAAGGGGAAGGTTCGCCGCACGAGATTTCGAATCGGTCAGACGAAAGCCTGGAAGAAGGCGATCGTGACGCTCGACGAAGAGCATCGTATCAACTTCTTCTAAGGGTAAAGAGAATAGAGCCATGGGCTTACGAAACTACAATCCGACGACTGCCGGGCGGCGTGGCGCCACGGTGAGCGATTTTGCCGACTTGACGCCTGGGGCGCAGCCGGAGAAGTCGCTCTTGCGGCCGAAGACAAAGACCGGCGGCAGGAATAACCAGGGCAAGATCACCGCGCGATTTCGCGGCGGCGGTCATAAGCAGCAGTACCGGATGATCGACTTCCGCCGGAACAAGGACGGCGTGCCGGCGAAGGTGGACTCGATTCAGTACGACCCGAATCGCTCGGCCCGCATCGCCCTGTTGTTCTACGCGGACGGCGAGAAGCGGTACATCATCGCGCCGACGGGATTGAAAGCCGGCGACACGGTGATGAGTGGTCCGGAGGCGCCGGCAAATGTGGGCAACTGCCTGCCGCTGTCGAAAATGCCCCTGGGAACCCAGATCTTCAACATCGAATTGCAGCCTGGCCGCGGCGGCGTGTTGTGCCGCAGCGCCGGGTCGAACGCGACGCTCATGGCGCGCGAAGCGGATTGGGCGCAGATTTCGCTGCCGAGCGGCGAAATCCGGCGTATTCCGTCGGCGTGCCGGGCGACGGTTGGCGCCTCGAGCAATGCCGATCACTTTGGCGTTGTCTTGGGCAAGGCAGGCCGCAAGCGGTGGATGGGGCGCAAGCCGCACAACCGCGGTACGGCCATGAACCCGATCGACCATCCGCACGGCGGCGGCGAAGGCCGCACCAAGGGCGGTCGCCATCCCGTGAGCCCGACTGGCAAAAGTGCCAAGGGCGGCATGACGCGCAATCGCCGCAAGGCGTCGAACAAGGCCATCATTCGCCGGCGCAAGAGCCGCCGGTATGGCGTGCAGAAATTGGTAACGAAGTAAGTGAGTATTTAGCCGCGCCGCTCGCGGCGGGTCGCGGGGCAAGCCCCGCGGCTAAATGGTGATAAAAGGCCGGAAGTGAAGCATGGGACGTTCAACAAAAAAGGGCCCGTACGTCGATCGCAAGTTGTACTTGAAGGTCGAGAGGCTTAACGACTCGGGGCGCAAGGAGCCGCTGACCACCTGGGCGCGGGCCTGCACGATCGTGCCAGAGTTCGTCGGGCACACGTTCATGGTTCACAACGGCAAAGCCCATTTGAAGGTGTTCATCACGGAAGACATGGTGGGGCATCGCCTGGGCGAGTTCTCGCCGACGCGCAGCTTCCGCGGCCACGGCGGCAAGGCAAAGAAAGAAGCAAAGTAGGCCGACGGTCAATTGGCAGCAGCAGAGCGATATCATGGCATACACGGCAACACATCGACACGCCCAAATCAGCGCCCGGAAGGTGCGGCCGATTGCTGCGATGATTCGCGGCAAGAAGGTGGATGAGGCGCTGGCGATTTTGAAATACCAGCCGCAGCGCGGCGCTCGGCTGCTGGAGAAGGTGCTCAAAAGCGCCCTGGGCAACGCGGACGACCGGCGGGCGCCAAACCTCGGCGGCCTGCGGGTGGTGGACGCGCGGATCGACGGCGGTCCCGCGGTGAAACGCGTCCGGCCAGGCGCCCGCGGCATGGCGCACGTTATTCGTCGTCGGATGGCGCATATTAAGGTGTCGATCGAATAATTGATTAATCACGTTTGGCGCCAGAGTCAGCGAACTCGAGGCTAATATATGGGTCAGAAAGTCAATCCAATCGGTTTTCGCACCGGGATCATGCTCGGGTGGAAGAGCCGCTGGTACGCGTCGAAGAAGGAATTTTCGGAGCTGCTGATCGAGGATCAGAAGATCCGCAAGTTCATTCATTCGAAGTACAAGTTCGCCGGCATTCCGAAGGTGGAAATCGAGCGCACCCGCGACGAGGTGAAGGTCGTGCTGCACGCGGCCCGACCGGGCGTGATCATCGGTCGCAAGGGCCAGGAAGTCGAACAGCTTCAGGACGAGCTACAGACGCTGGTCGGCCGGCGGATCAACATCAAGATCGAGGAAGTTGGCCGGCCGGAGCTGCAGGCGCAGCTCGTGGCCGAGGACATCGGCGAGCAGCTATCGAAGCGGGCGAGTTTCCGCCGCACGATGAAGCGCTCCGTCGAGCAGACGATGGAGGCCGGCGCCAAGGGCATCAAGGTGCAGTTGGCGGGCCGGCTGGGCGGGTCGGAAATGGCTCGCCGCGAAAAGCAGATTGCCGGGTCGATTCCGCTCAGCACGTTGCGGGCGAAGATCGACTACGGTTTTACGGAGGCCATGACTGCCCAGGGGCACATTGGCATCCAAGTGTGGATCAACCAAGGCATGTTTGAGGACGAGACCGATGGCGCTGATGCCCAAGAGGGTCAAGCACAGAAAAAGCCAAAGAGGGCGTATAAGAGGTAACGCCACGCGCGGCAATCGGGTCGTCTTCGGCGAATTCGGCTTGCAGTCCGAGGACGGCGGCTGGCTGAGCGCGGCGACGATCGAGGCCGGGCGTATCGCGGCCCAGCAGTACATCCGCGGCGAAGGCAAGCTTTACATTCGCGTGTTTCCGCACAAGTCGGTCACGTCCATTCCGCTCGAAACCCGCATGGGGAAGGGCAAGGGCGAGCCGGAGTTTTGGGCGGCGGTGATCAAGCCGGGCACCGTGCTGTTCGAGCTGAGCGGCGTGAGCGAAGCGGCGGCGAAGATGTGCTTCGCGCGGCTAGCTCACAAGATGCCGGTGCGGGTGCGGATGGTGAAGCGAGGACAGTAGCAAGTTGATTTTAGCCATAGCCTCGACCAAGCCAGGTCGAGGCTAAGGCGGCAAAACTCCCATGAACAAAGCCAAAGAACTACGGGACATGAGCGACGAGCAGCTCGAGATGACCGCCAAAGAGGCGATCGACAAGCTGTTTCGCGCCCGCGTGCAATCGCAGACAGAGCGGCTGGACGCCCCGAGCGAGTTGAAGAAGCAGCGGCGGCTGATCGCCCGTGTGAAGACGATTCAAACCGAGCGGCAGCGAAAAGCCGCAGCGACGAGTTAGTTTATGCCCAAGAAACAAATCATCGGCGTCGTCACGAGCGACAAGTGTGCGAAGACCCGGCGGGTTGAGATCGAGCGGCTGGTGCGTCACAAGCACTACGGCAAGTTCATCAAGCGCCGCACCGTGTGCCACGTTCACGATGAGAAGAACGAGTCCGGCATCGGTGACACGGTGGAGATCATCGAGTGCCCGCCGAAGTCTCGGCTGAAGCGGTGGGACCTGGTGCGGGTCGTCGCCAAGAGCAGTGCGGTGGATATCGCGGCCATGCGAGCGGCGGCGAAGGACGAGGCAAACGAGAACGCGGAGTAATAGCAATACATTAGCCGGACCGCGGGTGCCGCGTCCGCGTGGCCGACGGTCCGGGCGACCCCGGAGGGCGGTGGCCCTCCGGCTAATAGGAAATGTCAGAACAGTAGCGGCGGCGAAGGGATGACGCGTCGCGGTTGGGATAGAAGCCATGATTCAAATGCAGACCCGCCTTGCCGTCGCAGACAATACGGGCGCCAAGGAAGTGATGTGCATCAAGGTACTGGGCGGCAGCCGACGGCGGGTCGCTCATATCGGCGACGTGATCGTGTGCAGCGTCAAGAGCGTGATTCCTGGGAGCGACGTCAAGAAGAAGGCGGTCGTTCGCGGCGTGATCGTGCGGACCAAGGCGCCCACCCGACGAAACGACGGCAGCTACGTGCGGTTCGATAACAACGCCGTGGTGTTGATCGACAAAGACAACAATCCCCGCGGGACGCGCATCTTCGGCGCCGTGGCGCGAGAGCTTCGCGATCGGCGGTTTATGAAGATCGTCAGCCTCGCGAACGAGGTGGTTTAGACATGTACATTCGCACGGGCGATACGGTCCGCGTCATTGCCGGAGCCGACAAAGGCAAGCAGAGCCGCGTGATCTCAGTAAAGCGGGCAGAGGGCAAGGCGCTGGTCGAGGGCGTGGCCCGCGTGTACAAGCACGTCGGCCGCAGCCAGAAGCACCCGCAGGGCGGCCGCCTGAGCAAGGAGGCGCCGGTCGATTTGTCGAACTTGCAGTACGTGTGCAGCTCGTGCGGCAAGGCGGCGCGGCTGGGCGTGCGGTTCACGCAAAGCGGCGCCAAAGAGCGGTTCTGCAAGAAGTGCAACGCCGCGGCCGGCGAGATTGCACCGGCAAAGAAGGCCCACGCGACGAAATAAGAGCGGCGAGCTGTCAGCGGTCGACCGGCAGCCCCAAAAGAAAAAAGAGTGAATCCAGCAGTCCGGTTGAAAGCCGGCGGCTGAAAGCTGAGAGCTAACCATGGCTAAGAAAGCGGCGAAAAAAACAGAAGAGGCTGAAGGCGGCGCCCCAGCAGTCGCGCCCGTGCCGCGGCTGAAGGAGCGCTACGAGAAGGAAATCCTGCCGGCGATGTGCGACAAGCTGGGCCGGCAGAACCGGCTGTCTTTGCCGCGGATCGAAAAGATCGTCGTGAGCATGGGCGTCGGCAGCGCGATGCAAGATAAGAAGCACATTGAGGAGGCCACGTCGGCCCTTTCGGAAATCACCGGCCAGAAGCCGCTGATTTGCAAAGCTCGGAAGTCGATTGCGAACTTCCGGCTTCGCGAGGGGGTGCCAATCGGCGCCAAGGTGACCTTGCGAGGCGCTCGCATGTACGAGTTCCTCGATCGGCTCATCTCGCTGGCATTGCCGCGCGTGCGGGACTTTCGCGGATTGAAGCCGGGCGCGTTCGACGGCCATGGCAACTACAGCCTGGGGCTCACCGAGCAGTTGGTGTTTCCCGAGCTGAATCCGGACAAGTACCTGCGACCGCAAGGAATGAATATCGCGATCTGCTGCACGGCGGGCTCGGACGACGAGTCCCGCGAGATGTTGAAAATGTTTGGCCTCCCATTCAAGACGGAAGACGAAGCGGCGGCGTGAAGAAGGCTGGAGGCCGTAGGCTGTAGACCGGAGGGTTGGTGGTTTCAGCTTTAGTCGCCAAATGAGTTAACACGAGTACAAGAGAAAACACACAAGGCCGGACGAACGTGTAGGCGGCGAGATTGGATAAAGGCTGGGGCTGTAACCCTCCGGTCTACGGTCTCCAGCCCACAGCCTGAAAGGTATTTCGGTGGCAAGCAAATCAAAGATCGCCAAGGCGATCCGTAAGCCGAAGTTTTCGAGTCGTCGTGAATCGCGCTGCAAACTGTGCGGCCGGCCGCGGGCGGTGTACCGCAAGTTCGGCGTTTGCCGGATCTGTTTCCGGAACCTGGCGGACAAGGGTCTGATCCCGGGCGTGAAGAAAGCAAGCTGGTAAGCGATAAGCTGCTAAGACCTCGCGACCGTTGGTCGCGTGTAGCGTGCAGAGTATAGGAACCCCATCCCTATGATGACCGACCCCATTGCCGACATGCTCACCCGCATTCGCAACGCGGTCCGCGTTGAGCGGCCCGTGGTGGAAATGCCGCTGTCGAAGGTCAAGCGCGGCGTCGCCGAGGTGCTGAAGCGTGAAGGCTATATTTGGGACTTTCATGAGGAAGGCGATGGCGGCCAGCCGCAAAAGCAGCTGTACATCGACCTGAAGTACGGCCCGAACGGCGAGCGCGTGATCCGCCACATCAAGCGGGTGAGCAAGCCGGGCCGCCGCGTGTACAGCCGGGCGAGCGATCTAAAGCCGGTGCTGAACGGCCTGGGGATTTCGATCATCAGCACCAGCCGCGGCGTGATCAGCGACCGCGAAGCGCGGCAAAAGAAGCTCGGCGGCGAAGTGCTCTGCGAACTTTGGTAGTTGAAGGAGAAGAGCGCGAAGGCTCTTCGGAGTGAGCAATGTCTCGTATTGGCAAGAAACCGATTCCGATTCCCGATGGCGTGAAGGTCAACGTCTCGCAGCGGGAAGTCGCGGTCGAAGGTAAGCTCGGCAAGCTCGTCTGGAGCCACCGGCCCGAGGTGAACGTCACCGTCGAGCCGGACAAGAAGCAGGTTGTCGTCTCGCGGAAGAACGACGAACGGCTGCCGCGCGCCCTGCACGGCCTCACCCGGGCGCTGATTCGCAACATGGTCGAGGGCGTTTCGACCGGTTACGAGAAGAAGTTGGAAATTCAGGGCGTCGGCTACCTGGCGGCCGTGCAGAAGGACACCCTTCAGCTTCGCGTCGGGTTTGCCAACGAAGTTCATAAGAAGATTCCCGCCGGGCTGACAGTCACGTGCCCGGACCAGACGCACATCCTCATCAAAGGGACGGACCGGCAGAAGGTCGGCCAGTTCGCCGCTGAGGTGCGGGCCGTTCGCAAGCCGGAGCCGTATAAAGGCAAGGGCATCCGCTACGACGGCGAACAGGTGCGTCGCAAGGCCGGCAAGACGGCGAAGTAAGAAAAGGCTAATAGCTAACAGCTTCTAACCATGGAACACAACAAAGCACTAGGCCGGCAGCGGCAGCGGCGGAAGTTTCGAGTGCGCAAGCGGCTCAAGGGCACGGCCGAGCGGCCGCGGCTGACGGTCAGTCGCACGCTGCGGAACATCAGCGCCCAGGTGATCGACGACTCGATCGGCAAGACCTTGGCTTCCGCCTCGACGGCGGACAAGGAGCTTTCCAAGAAGCTGAAGTACGGCGGCAATAAGGCCGCGGCCGAGGCGATCGGAAAGGCCATTGCCGAACGGGCCAAGAGCGCGGGCGTCACAATGGTGTGCTTCGATCGCGGCGCTTGCAAGTATCACGGCCGCGTGGCGGCGCTGGCGGAAGCGGCGCGGGCCGGCGGATTGGAGTTTTAATCGAACGGTTATTTAGCCCCGCCGCTTGCGGCGGATCGCGGGGCAAGCCCTGCGGCTAAATGCGATAGAAACAAGCGGAGTAATCAATCGTGTCTACCGGAACCCAAGATAGGCAGCGCAGCGGCGGCGGCGGATCGCGTGACGGTCGCCGTCGGCGTGATTCCTCGGAGCCGCAGGAAAAGCAGCGCGGCGAGCTGCAAGAACACGTCGTGAAGATCAAGCGTTGCGCCGCGGTGGTCAAGGGCGGCCGGCGATTCAGCTTCGCGGCGATGGTCGTCGTCGGCAACGGCCATGGCAAGGTCGGCTGGGGCTACGGCAAGGCGAACGAAGTGCCGCCGAGCGTCGAAAAGGCCGTCAAGGAAGCCATGCGGAGCCAAGTCGAGGTGGCTCGCGACGGGAACACCATCGCGCACTTAGTGAAGGGGCGGTACGGCGCCGCTCAAGTGGTGCTCGCTCCGGCTGGCCCCGGTACCGGCGTGATCGCCGGCGCGGCGGTGCGAGCCGTCTGCGACGCGGCCGGCATTCACGATATTTTGACGAAGAGCTTTGGCTCGAATAACCCCGTGTCGCTGGTGAAAGCGACGATGGCGGCCCTGCAGCAACTTCGGCCAAGACAAGATGTCGAGCGGCTGCGCGGCGTGAGCCTGTCTTAATCGAGCGCCAATAGCCCCGACCTAGCTTGGTCGGGGCTAGCTGAGCGTTTAAACGCTAAACCATAACGACCATGAATATTAGCGACGTCAATCGGGGCATCACTGGCAATAAGAAGCGCAAGCGCATCGGCCGCGGCATCGGCTCGGGTCACGGCAAAACCGCCGGTCGCGGCCACAAGGGCGCCGGTTCGCGCACCGGCACGGCCACGCGCGTCACCTTCACCGGCGGCAACATGCCGCTGGTGCAGCGGATTCCGAAGCGCGGCTTCAACAACCGCTGGGCCTTGAAGGTCGCGGTGGTAAACATCGGCCAGATCGACGAAGCGTTTGAAAAAGGCGAAGACGTGACCCTCGAGTCGCTCAAGGCCAAAAACATCGCCCGCGGCCGGTTCGACATTCTCAAAGTGCTCGGCGACGGCGAACTAAAGAAGAAACTCAAGATTTCCGCTCATCGGTTCAGCGAATCCGCCAAGGAAAAGATCGAAAAGGCGGGCGGCGAACTGGTCTTGCTGCCGGTACGGACGCCGGTGGAAGATAAGAAGGCGGCGAAGGCTAAATAGCCCGGCCATCCTGGCCGGAATCTGCTTGCGCCGAGTCGCGCGAATTGCGTTTCAAGCCGGCCAGGATGGCCGGGCTATGTAGGACGAAGCCATGTGGGAAAAACTTCGGGTCGTTTGGTCGATTCCTGAGCTGCGGAAGAAGATTCTGCTCACGCTCGGCCTGCTGGCCGTTTATCGGCTCGGCTTTCAAATTCCGCTGCCGATTGTCGATCCGCAGCAGGTGAAGGCCTTCAGCGGCAGCACGGGCGGCATGGCGGACATGCTCAAGCAGGTCGCCGTGTTCAGCGCCAGCCAGTTGGACCAGATCACGATCTTCGGTCTGGGGATCATGCCGTACATTTCGGCCTCGATTATCTTTCAGTTGCTAGGCAGCGTCTATCCGCCGCTGGAAGCCCTCCAGAAAGAAGGGCAGGCCGGGCAAAAGAAGATCAACGAATACACGCGCTACGCCACCGTCGCGATTTGCGTGATCCAAAGCTGGGTGTACGTGCGCTCGTTTGTCG
The DNA here is from genome assembly GCA_025935855.1 of Pirellulales bacterium. Classification (GTDB taxonomy): domain Bacteria; phylum Planctomycetota; class Planctomycetia; order Pirellulales; family Lacipirellulaceae; genus Lacipirellula. Next base: position 11,394 of record JAICUM010000068.1, read on the forward strand.
CGAACCCGGCGTACAACTTCGTCTATCCAGCGTATCTCGATCCGGTGACGCAAAGGTTAACGCTTGGTTGGACGTTCGTCGCTGTGATGACGATGACCGCCGGCACCGTGTTCCTGATGTGGATCGGCGAGCAGATCGATGAGTTCGGCATTGGCAATGGCATCAGCCTCTTGATCATGGCCGGCATCCTGTCGAACATGCCGGGCGCCGGCATGTCGCTGATCGGCCAGTCGTCACTGGAACTGACCGGCGGCGGCGAGCTCGGCATCGAGCAGTTGTTGATTCTGGCGTTGATGTTCGTGGCGGTCATTTTCGGCGTGGTGTTCATCACGCTGGGCCAACGGCGCATCCCGATGCAAAGCGCCAAGCATGTCCGCGGCCGCCGGGTGATGGGCGGCACGCGGCAGTATCTGCCGCTGATGGTCAATCAGGCCGGCGTCATGCCAATCATCTTCGCCAGCAGCTTGCTGATGTTGCCCTACATTCTGTTTAGCTGGGTCGATCGGATGGTTCCAGTAAACAGCACCGCCGGCGAGTTCTTCCGGCAGGCGGCGGGGGCCTTCGCGCGCGGCGGCGGATATGTCTACGCGGTGAGCTACGTCGCATTGATCTACTTCTTCTGCTTTTTCTGGACGGCGATCACATTCAACCCGAAGGACGTGTCCGACAACCTCAAAAATTATGGTTCGTTCATTCCCGGCTATCGTCCTGGAAAGCGGACGTCCGACTACCTCGAAAAGGTGATGTTCCGCATTACCTACGTGGGCGCCGGCTTTTTGGCGTTGGTCGCGATCGTGCCGAGCATGATTTCCGGTTCGCTCGACGTATCGCCGCTGGTCGCGAACTTTTACGGTGGAACGAGCCTGCTAATCGCGGTGAGCGTGGCGTTCGACCTCGTGCAGAAAATCGACAGCCACCTCGTCATGCGAAACTACAAAGGTTTGCTGGAAACCTAAAAGAAAGACGGGCTCGGCAAATCGAAGTAAGTACAATGACTATTCGGTAAGGTTATAATTACCTGCCGAGCCTTGCCATTCTTAGCACTGCCTTCCAAGCTTCGGCCGCCGCTGTGGGTTCCATGCGAATCGTGCTTCTCGGACCTCCTGGCGCCGGCAAAGGGACGCAAGCCCAGCGGCTCACCCATTGGCTGCGGGTTCCCCACCTGTCCACCGGCGATATGCTGCGCGAAGCGATCAGGCACGAGACCGAAGTCGGCCGCCAGGCCGAACCCCATATGAAATCCGGCCGGCTTGTGCCGGACGCGCTGGTGCAGCAGTTGGTCGTCGATCGCATTGCCCAGGATGATTGTGTTGGCGGCTGTTTGCTGGATGGGTTTCCTCGAACAGCCCCGCAGGCGAAAATGCTGGATGAGCATCTCGCCGAGCGCGGCATGGCGCTCGACGTCGTCATCAAGATCGACGTTGATGACAACGTCCTGCTGTCCCGCCTCGCGGGTCGCGGTCGGCTGGACGACGATGCGGCCGTCATCGCCCAGCGACTCCAGCAGTACGAGCAGCTCACCCGTCCGCTGGCGGATTATTACCGCAGCCGCGGCATCCTCCGCGAAATCGATGGGCTGGGGACGCCGGACGAAGTGTTCAACCGAATCATGGCCAAGATTGAGGCCGCCAAGCCGGCCGCCAATTCGAGGGTTTAGGCGTAAAGAGTTGAGGGGCTGTGCGAAGCGGCGGACGCTTCCGGCGAGTCTTGGCTCTTGGCCGCTGAAGGCAATGGTCCATCTTAAATCGACGCGGGAAATTGCCTTGATGCGGCGGGCCGGCCTGGCCGTGTGGGAGGCGCACCAGATCGCCGCCCGCATGGTGCGTCCCGGCGCCACGACGGCCGCCATCGATCGGGCCATCGGCGAACACTTCGAGAAGCTCGGCGCCCAGCCGCTGTTTAAGAACTACCCCAACCCGACTCGGCACATGCCGCCGTTTCCCGCCGTGTGCTGCATGATCGTGAACGAGGCGGTGGTGCATGTCATTCCAAACGAC
>JAICUM010000022.1 GCA_025935855.1 Pirellulales bacterium
TCGCCGCCAGCGGTGCGTCCGCCTTGTGCCTGGTGGTGTGACGTTTGCCCGTCCCCGCCCATTGCCCCATACCCCGCCCTACCCCCTGCGCCTTCATTCGACGATCTGCTCTTTGACCGGCTGGACGAAGTGGGGGCTTTTGCCGGACTTGGTCAGCTCTTCGGCCTTCTGGTCGGCCTTCTTCCGCTCGTTGAACTCGAAGAGGGCGACGCGTCGCATCGTCTGGTTGAAGACGCCCCAGTAGGCTTTGAGCCGTACTTCCTTCGGGCCGCGCGCGCGCTTGGCGACCTTTTTCTTTTGAATGGGCGACTTTTTGTCCACGGGCCGCTTTTCGGCGGCGGCTTTTTTGAGGACCTTTTTCTTGACCTTCTTTTTGATCGGCGCGTTCTTGGCGGCCGAGCCCTTAGCGGCGACCTTTTTGACGGAGCCCTTTTTGGCAGGAGCCGCTTTCTTCGCGGGTTTCTTGGCCATGCGCGGCGGATCTCTTTATGGTGGAAGGCGGTCAGCTAGCTCCATGTGAATGTACACTATTGACAGCGTGATTCCAAGCGGCCGCCCAAATAGCTCGGCCATCCTGGCCGGTGCGCCGCGCGGCAGCGCGTTCACTCGTTCATTGGGAAAAGGCAAATCACCGCCCCAGGATGGGCCGGCTATTTACTAGAGCACGATGCCGATTTTCTTGGCTTGGGCTTGCAGCCCCGGCTTAAAGTACACGATCGGCCGCAGTTGGTGGTTCGAGGGGCGAAGCTTGTAGCGGTTGCGGGCCCACAGGAACGTGGCGTCCACCATCTTTCGCGGAAGGGCGCCGGAATCGACTTTTTGGACCACGAGGCTGATGAACGCGATGTCGTCGTTAGTCTTGGCCTTCAGGCCCACGCGGAGCTGGTTGAAGAGCGTCACCTGCCGGCCGTCGCGATCCGTGGGATCGAACGCCGATACCGGCGGAATCTTCACCGGCTGCTGGGCGAACAGGAACGATCCACCCACGATGGCCGATAAGACGGAGGCGATGCACAGCGAGATAATGAGCGAAAAACGAGTGGGGCGACGCAGCGCCATGGCGGTAGTCCTCAAGCTGGATGAGAGGTCGAAAAATCGCGAAACGGATTTTTGCGCCTAGTGATTCAGCGGGGCTTTTAGGGCGTTTTGGGCGGCGGGGCAAGGGCGATCGTACGCGCGGAGCAAGCTCCGCGGCTAAATTCTTTTGCTTCTACTGCCCTTGCCTGGCCCGCCGCCGGGCCGAATCGCGCATAATGGCGGCTGACGTGCTATCGTCCGTGGACGCTTATTTGCGACGTACTTTAGGAGGCGCAATGCCATGCTGGTCATTCCAGGAGCCGCGGGACGCGACAATTGCGATTACCCCAACCGCATCACCCGGCGGGAGTTGCTGCGAGTGGGCGGCTCGGCGATGCTCGGACTGTCGCTCGGGCAGCTCTTTGAGCTCACCGCTCGGGCCGCGGCCATTCCGGCCGGCCTGTCGTCGCCGCGCGGCTTTGGCGCCGCCAAGAGCGTCATCATGGTGTACCTGCAGGGCGGGCCGAGCCACCTCGACCTGTGGGACCCGAAGCCGGATGTGCCGGACAATGTTCGCAGCGTGTTCAAGCCGATCTCGACCTGCCTGCCAGGCGTGCAGTTTACGGAGATGCTGCCGCAGCTGGCGCAGGTGATCGACCGGACGACGCTCATCCGCTCGCTGGGCTATGAGCCGGTCGGGCTCTTCAATCATACGGCGGCCATCTACCAGATGATGACCGGCTACACGACCGACAAGGTGAGTCCGTCGGGCCAGCTCGAGCCGCCCAGCCCCAAGGACTTCCCTAACTTCGGTTCACAAATCACGCGGCTCAAGCCGTCGAAGGAGCCGATGCTGCCGTTCGTGATGCTGCCGCGGCCGCTGCAGGAGAGCAACGTCATCGGCAAGGGCGGCACGGCGGGCTTCTTGGGCAAAGCGTTCGATCCGTACACGCTGTACCCGGACGGCGACGATTCGGACCTGAAGAAATTGGATCGCATTCGCGTGGACGACCTGCAGCTGCGGCCGGAGATCCCGGCGTCGCGGCTGGTGCGGCGGGCGCGGCTGCGCGATGCCATCAGCCAGGGCATGCCGCAGCTTGAGAAGGCGGTCGCCGATTACAAGCTGGATGAGAACTACACGCGGGCGCTCGATTTGATTGTTTCGGGGCGAGCGCGTGAGGCGTTCGACCTGCGGCGCGAGGACGACAAACTTCGCGAGGCGTATGGCAAGAACGCGTTCGGCCAAAGCTGCCTCTTGGCGCGGCGGCTGATTGAAGCCGGCACGCGCGTGGTTGAGGTGCTGTGGCCGAGCGTCGCGAATTCCAACAACCATTCGTGGGACATGCACGCCGACCTGACCAAGCGGATGCCGGCGGTCGCGGCGCCGATGTTCGACGCGGGGCTGTCGATGCTCATTCAGGATTTGGATCAGCGAGGGTTGCTGGAAGAGACGCTTGTTGTGGCGGTGGGCGAGTTCGGGCGCAGCCCGCTGCATGGCGTGAGCACCTCGGGCAACAACAACAGCGCCGATGGCCGCGACCACTGGCCGTACTGCTTCACCGGGCTGCTGGCCGGCGGCGGCATCAAGCGGGGGCTGGTGTACGGCAAGAGCGACAAAACGGCGAGCGCGCCGGCGGAGAATCCCGTGCATCCGACGGAGCTATTGGCGACGGTTTATTACGCATTAGGCATCGAGCCGCAGACGATTGTGTACAACCACCTGAAGCAGCCGCGCGAGCTGGTGAAAGGCCAGGCGGTGACGGGGCTGTTCGCGTGATTGACCGAGTGCTGAGCCAGTAAAGGGCCTCCAGCTTTCGCGGGGGGCGGCCTTTAACCCGAAGCGTGAAGTCCATCGGCAGATGTGGTGACTTTTTGCCGGGCGATCGTTGCGTCGCTCTTTCTTTCGCGGCACGGTTTTTGCCACGGGCGAAAACCCTCACACCCGCTATTCCACGAAGTAGAATTGGTGTGTAATGTCCGTCCCTCGCGCGGCGGGATTAATTTCCTTCCGGGGCGCGAACCGATAAACGAAGTCTGCGTACAAAAGCTCCGGGACCCGATTGGTTCCGCGAGATCACGAGCCAAACTTTCGGTCAAGATTCCGTCGGGAGGACCAATTAATCGGATAGGCCCGCTTCGGCCATGGCAGCGCGCAGCGCTGTTCGAGGCGCGTCTTTCTTCCAGCGACTCCACCCAGTCGCAATCAGGCCGAGAGTTTGTTTACACGAAAGAGGTCGCGATCTAGGCTTCGAGCCTGTCGCGGCCTTTTTTCGTGCGCTGGGTTCAATGGTGAACCGATGCTCCGCCCTCGCGCCCCGGCGGGCTCTTCTATGCGCGCCTCTTGCATTTGCAATGCTAGCGATCCGGCGAGTGCTCTTGGCGAGCAGCGGCTGCTAGCGGTACAGTCTGCGGGTTCGCGCCGCCGAAAGTTATTAGAGATGTGCTGCGAGCTGGGAAGAGGAATCTCGCCATGGAAGGCTTTGATGCGGCTCAGGGAGTCGTGCTTACCGATTCGGCTCGTCACTTGGTGAACGACGTGCTGGTGTGGATCGGCTTCGGCACGGTCATTGGCCTCTTGGCCAAAGGCATTATGCCGGGCCGCGATCCGGGCGGGGCCATCGCCACGGTGCTCATGGGCATCGGCGGCACCATCATGGGCTGCGGCGTGGTGAGCTATTTCAACGACGGCCAGCGCATCATTCCGGTCAGCCCCATGGGCATGCTCGTCGGTACGGCGGGGACGTTGGTCATTCTGTTCTTTTACAAGCTCTTGGGCGGATACTACTTTGTCGAGGGCGAGTATGTGACGCGCAATCATCGGCAGCGGCTCGGCTACGGCCGGCGGCGGCGACGATACAGCTCGTCGGTGTATGAAGACTAACGTGCAGCTTTGCGTCACGAGCTTGCGCACAAAATAGCCCCGACCTAGCTAGGTCGAAGCTATTGGGGGCAACCGTTTCGAGTCACACGCGGCGACTGAAAATCGCCAATACTCACTGGTCGTAGACCAGCTTTGGCGGCGGCACTTTACCGGCGATTTGGGAGAACGCGTCCAGCAGGCCGGCGCGCATATACTCCACGCCGTCGCCGGGAACGTTGATGTACACGCCGCCGCTGGCAAAGGCGATGGCCTTCATCAGATTGCGGTCCGCGTCGTTCCCCACGGCAAGCGTGTGGATGACCACGCCCTTCTTGATCGCCTCGGTGGCTTCCCAGAAGGCGTACTTCTTGTAGGAATCGGTGGTCGAGTAGTCGGCCGAGCCGTTGCCGTCGTAGTCGGTCCAGTCAGACCACTTGAAACCGGAGGGCAGCGTCCAGCCGCTGGGCTTCTGGTTGGTCATGCCGTCGGTCATGACGAGCATCGTGGGCTGGGCGCCGACTCGGGCATAGCCGGTGTCCGACCCCCCGGTTCCGACCAAGAGCTCGCGGCCTTTCTTGATGCCGTCGCCCATGGCCGTCCAGCCGTTCAACTCGCCGGCTTGGTGATGCGTGATCATCATGTTGATCGAGGGGTAGTCCGGCGTGATGGGGTTGGACGTGATGTCGATGTTCACGTCGCCGTCGTAGTAGGTCTTCTGCTGGACGGCCCACTGGCCGTAAGCGACCCAGCCCACTTCGTCCCCGAAGTCGAGGCCGTCGAGGAAGTTGAGGAATAAGGCGGCGCCGCCTTTGATGGCCGCGAACGGGTAGTGCGGCGTCCGCCAGAGGTCTTCCGACTGACTAGGATCGTACCGCTCCTGCTCGAGATAGCTCATCAGCGTGCGGTAGCCGTACTTGCGGTTGTACGCGCCGTTGAGGCTCTTTACATAGCTGACGTAGTCGGTCCACAGCGCGTCGCTGGTCGCGTTGCTCGGTTTGCCCTTGGGCGTCCCGTCCGAATTGCGGCCGGCTTGCGGGAAGGGATATTTGCGATTGCCGCTGGAGTCGTTTTGCGTCAACCCAAGCGTGCTGAGGATGGTGCTGGTGTTGGTGCTCGAAACGTACGTCCCCGCGTAGGAGCTCATCGAGCCGAATCCAGCAGAGGGGAATTTCGAGACCGCGGTGTTGGGCCATTTCGGATCAGCCGTACGAAGCGAGTCCCAAATGCCGTCGAGCAGCTTGTCCACTTCCGCGGCGCTGAGCGTCGAATCGAGCGAGCTGTCGTCGTTCATCGACGCCGATACATCGAGCACGACGACGATGTCGCGGGCTTCGACGAAGGCCGAGGCCTGCGTCTGCAGCGAGACTTGTGAGCGGCCGACGGCCCAGCCGAAGGCTAGCGGCAACTGGCCGTCGGACGCTGCGGTATTGGAGTTCGTGCGGCGGGCGACCACCTTCACGACATTGTAGGGCGTCGAACCCCACTGGATGGGCCACGTGCCATTGGCGCCATTGAAGGATCGCTTCCTGAAAAAGACGTCCGCGTCCGGATCGACGTATACGCCGTTCCGCTCAGCGACGTCAGCGGCCATTTGACGTGCCGAGGCGATGGCCTGCGAGTTCGAGTCGATCGTTACGGTCGTGCCGTCGCTGCTCGCGCTGTACACGGCGGCGGTGATCTCTTCGGCGGCGGCCAATGCCGCGGCGTCCACCGCGTTCTGCATCCGCGTCTGGGTGAGGACCATCCGGCTGGCGTCGACCGACAGGGCGACGAAGCCGAAAATCGCGCACAGGCAGAAGCCGGTAACGACGACGATGACGCCGCGTCGTTTGAATCGCTCTCGGCGGCGGCGGCGCTCCGCGTATAGCTTGTTGAGTGGTCGTTGGTTCTTCATGGTGCATTTCTCCGATGAGGCGGGGAGTCGCCGCGTGGGCGGCCCGAGGGCAGGAACGAAAAGTCGTTATTGAGCAATCGGCGCGCGGCCGTTGCGGAAGGTCAGGCTGGAGGTCAAGTTGTAATCGTTCTGGGGTTGGACAGGCGAATAGCTGACTTTCGAATACGGAATCGAGATCTTCACCTGGAAGAGCTTCAAAGCGTTGTCAGGATCGTCCAGGTCGAAGTTCTGGGAAGGGTTTTCAGCGCTGACCACGGTGACCGTGATGGAGTTCGAATCGAGGTTGTTCGAGGCCAGGTAGTTCTTCACGTCGCTGACGAGTTTCTGATTGGTCGTTTGGTTCTGTAGCAGCATGCCGCTGCGGTCGAGTCCGGCCAGGCGAGCGCCCTGGCGTGCCGCGCCTTCCAGGCAGTTCTGCACGCTGTACACGCGCGACAGCTGCATGAGGCCGACGATCACCGCCAGCAGCAGCGGCGCGACGCAGGCGAATTCAACGGCGACGGCGCCGCGTCGCTGTTCGGCGTTTCGCTGATTGGACAGAGAGTTTTTGGTGGAGGTTTGCATAAGTTGTCTCCTGGCGGAGCAAGTTACTCGTGCCTCATGAAGCACTGAGCGCTGAGCGTGTAGTTCTTCAAAAACGGCATGGGAACAATAGCGATCGAGTTGTACGGCACGCTCGCCCGGACGACGAACATCTGCCGATCTTCGGCCGAGGAGAGCTCGAGCGTGGGCAGCGCGTTGACGCCCGCATCGGTGGTGGGCCATGTGCCGCTGTGATCGAGCGAACTGGCGTCCTTCACGTAGATGGTGACTTTGTTGGCGTTCACGCCAGAGCCAAGCACTTCCTTCATGCGGCTTTGCACTTGGGCCGTCGTCGGACCGGTGGTCGAACCCATGCGGGCGCCGGCCCGGCAACTGCTCTGCAACAGGTTGACGACCATCTGGGCATGGCCGAATTCGACGATGCCTAGCAACAGTAGGAAATACACTGGCAGCACCACTGCGGCTTCGACGGCGGCCGTGCCGCGGCGCGGCGCCCTGGCGACGTTTTCGGCAGATGAGAGCTTGAATAAACGCATGGACGGAATTAATGGCTGGCGCAGCGGGCCTGCGCCGAGTCGTTCGGAAAAGCTGTGGAAGAGACGCCGACAAGTAAGAAGGACCGAGTTTCCTTCGGCGAGGAAAGGCGCAGCAGAAGGCGATGCGCACATTCTGTCGCCATAGAAACTCTAGGTCAAAGCTCGCCCTTCTGCCGGCTCGCACCAAAAAAATAAGCGGCGCCAATCGACGCCGCTTGGCGAAACGGCAAAAGCGTTAAAACCCTTCCTTGCGCATCGTGGAAGTCGCCGAGAGCGTTTTGCCGCCCATGATCCAGGGCGTGCGGAGCCAGCTGACGCTTGAGAAGCCAATGCTCGCCGACACGGTGACCGATTGGCCCGCGGCTACCGTGGCCGGATCGGGCGTGACTGTCACTGTCACGTCGTGGATGCCGACGCCGTTGGCGTAGTCGGTTACGGCCGATTGCACGCCCGACTGCGTGGAGGTCATGAGCGCCGCCTGCCGGGCGCCGACGCGCGAGGCGTTCACCAGGACCTGCTGCACCATCATCGCGCGGCCGATCTCGATGATGCCGAGGATCAGCATGAAGAACACCGGCGCGACGATGGCGAATTCCACCGCCGCCACGCCGCGATTCTTCGGTTGGCGTTGACCGTGCGACCGGTAGGGTTTCCTAAACTTCATGGCTGCAATCCACTTGGTGCTATTTCACGAGAACGACCGGCGTATAGGCGTAACTGCTGGTCGTGGTGGTCGAGGCAATCGCGCCAGGGATGACCATCGGCGCCGGCTGCACAATGACACGCTTCTGGCTCATGGCGCCCGTGAGCTTGACCTCCATAATGCGGATGCCCGCCCAATGGACGATTGTATACGTGGCGTTGTTGCCGGGGCCGACGACCTTGGAGAAGATCGGAATCAGCCGCGGCTTGCCCATGATCGAAGCGAGCTCGTCTTTGACGCCGGCACTGATGCCCGTATCACCGTTGAGGGGAAGTTCCCCATGGGAATCAAATTCCAGCTTGCCGCCATAGGTCGCCAAGTCGGAGGCGGAGATGCCGGAAACGATCTGGCGGGCGATGTCGGCGGTGCTGTTATTGCTGCCGCCGATGTCGACGGTGCCGCGATTGCCCGGCGAGCCGGTGCCCTGGGGAAACAAATTGGCTTCAAGAATACCGTCGGAGCCAGAGGTAATCGTCTTGGTCGCCGCGTTCCATCGCCACTGATCGCTGGCGTTGCCGGCCAACAGGGCGTTCCAAGTGTCCAGATCCAAGGCGTACGGCAGTACGTCGAGGTTCGTGCCATTACTCGGCGCCTTGAAGCCGGAAATGTTCCGCACGAAGGCCGCGGTGGCTTCGGCATCCAAATCCTGCCCCGAAAGGCCGAAGACCTTCGCGAAGAAGTACGGTGTTTTGCCGTTGAGCGTCGAGTCACGGCGAATCTTCACGCGCACGGCGTTGAAGACGGTCGGATTGGTCGTGTTGAGCGATGGATTGCTCGCGTAAATGTCAGGCACCTGGCCGAACACTAAATCACCGGTCGAGGAATTCGACGTGTTCTGATCGATCGTCGGCTGCACGTTGGCGACGACGTTGTTATGGGCGTAGGTGACGGCGGTCGCCCGGCCGGCCGACATGGCGTCGCCGGCGGAAGCACCTGTCGAAAGACTCTTCGCGTAATCCCAGCAGGCTGCAAGCGCCGTCGCATCGGCGGTGCGCTGCAGCTCCTGCTTCGTGGACAGCACATAGCCCACGTCCACCGCGAAGGCCACCATGCCCAACACCAAGACGGACATGAACGCGGCCAGCACACTGATGGCCCCGCGGCGCTGGGCGGCCGATTGACGATGGAGTGAAGTTCGCTTGTTCATGGAAGTTTCTCGGTCAGGATAAGCGAAGAGGCTATCGTGGTTGCGCCGGTTTGAATTCTGAAAGAGTGCTCAAGGATCGAGATCGGCATCGACGTCGATCGGAGCCGTCAGCTCGTAGGCCTGGCCGGTCGAATCAATCCAGCGCAGTTTCTGTAGCGTGAGGGACTTCACGCGGTTGCCGGCAAAGCTGACGCCCGATTGCTCCAGCGATACCGCCGGCCGATAGCCGTTCAGGTTCGTCATGTCCGAATCGACGGCGAACCTCAGCTCGCCGTCGCTGCCGAAGTCACCCCACGTCGTTGAATGACCGTTGACGACTTCAAACGCCAATTGTCCATTGGAAAGGCTCGTGCGTTGGACCCAACTGACCACCTCGTTCGAGTTGTTGAGCGGTTCGGTGTGCGAGCTCTCATGGCTTGCGGCCAAGTCCTCGCCGTCCCAGAGCTGCACCTGCATGCCGCCGGCCGCCCATTCAGGAGCCGTGTGGCAGTTCAGCGTGAAGACGAAGAATTTGCCATCGAGGTTGCCGGTCGGGGACATCACCATGCTCACCTGTGGCGAGCTGCTGGCCGCGTCCGGCTCACCGAGGCTCAGTTCCCAATATTCTTCGACGGCGACTATTTCGATGGCTCGCGCCGAGCTGGCGACCAGTGAGAGAATACCCACTGCGGCCAGCGCGGCATGGTGGAAGCTAAGGGAGATTTTCATGGCGGGACTCCGACGAGACGAGGCGGGAAGAACGCTGACTTCGATAAGGTTGTGATGAGAGAGGGATCAAACATCCCTTGGCGGTCTCGGCCAGCCGCAATTGCGGCGTGCGCATGACCAGCCATACAACCCTAGGTCAGAAAAACCTGGCGGGCGCGTCGTGTGGACAAGAAGGCGGAAGAATTCCGCGGGCGCACGCCGATCTAGCCGGCGGCACGCTTGCTGCCGGGAAAGCCTCAAAGATCGCCCAACGCGGCGCTTTCCCGGCGGCAAGTGTGCCGCCGGCTAGTGAAAGGGCGCTGATTAACGCAGGCGCTTGTTAGCGGTAATGCAGCGGGCGGATGAAATCGGTCTTGCTGGTTGTGATAGCCTGCTCGCCGAAGTTGTAATCCAGCGCCTGGTAGCCGCTGTCCAGCACAATGCCTTCCAAGGCGTCGGCGTCGCGGCCGTCGTTATCGACCGTGTCGGGAGCCACCTGGCCATTCAAGAATCCGACTGGCGCGTTCAGCTCGTTTAGCGTTGTGCCCAAGGTATCAACGCCATCCTTGTAACCCGATGGCTGCGTGGGCTGGGTGACGTTGTACACGCCCGGCAGGAGGTTCGAGAAGCTGTAGAAGCCGTTGCCGTCGGTCACCGTGTTGCGAGTGACCGGCGTGCCGGTGAAGTCCTGTCCGGACAGCGTCATCACCACGCCGGCCAGCGGTTTTTCGGTAGATTGCTTGACGCCGTCTTTGTTCTTATCCACGTACACATAGCCGGAAACCATTGCCGGATCAGCCTTCACCAGCGTCGGCTCTTCCGCGTGGTTATTGTCGTAATCTGTCTCAGGCTCGTTGGCCGAAACATCAGCCATGTTCAGCAGCGTGCCCGTGAAGGTGGGAGCAACCTGCACGGTGATCGTGAAGGACTTCGAGGCGCCGGATGCCAGATCACCCAGCTCGAAGGCCACGTCCTGCCCAGCCTGTCCCAGCGGCGTGATCGACGCGCTGACGAAGCTGACGTTTGCCGGCAGGGTGTCGAGCACGTTCACCTCGGTCGCATCGGACGGGCCGTGGTTGGTGACCGTCACGGTGTACGTGAACTGCTCGCCCGGCTTCACCGGATCCTTGTTGTCTTTCTTGGTGATTGACAGGTCGATCTTCGGCGTCACGGGCGTTTCGACCGTGTCGCGGTTGTTGAGCGTGTATTCCTCGTTCGGGGCGCTGACCTCGGCTTCGTTGGTGAGCGTGCCGGTGGCCGAGGCCTTCACGTCGGCGTATATCGTGATGATGATCACCTCGCCGGCGGCCATCGTGCCGAGGCTGCCGGTGATTTTGCCGTTGGCGTGCTGCAGCGTGATGCCGGCTTTGTCCACGCTCATCGACTTGAAGGTGACGCCCGAGGGCAAATTGTCCACAAACTGCACGCCGCTGGTGGCCGAGGGCCCGGCGTTCACGATTCGCACCGTGTAGTGCAGCGTGTCCAGCGGCGAGGCGGAGGTCTGCTCGACGGATTTGTCCAGCACCAGGTCGAAGCCGAAGAAACCGAAATCGACCGTGTTGTTGGTCGCGGTGAGCGAGATGGCCTGGCTGACGACGCCCATGCCGGCGACCGCAATGCCGTTATTGTCGTCATCGACGCTATTATCCGGATCGGCCGCCGTGCCGGAACTTGGCTTCATGCCGGCGAGCGCCGCGCCGCTGGCGAAGTTGGCCGCGTCCACCTGCACGACGTAGGCGCCGGGCAGCAGGTCGGTGAACTGGTAGTGGCCGCTGGCATCGGTCGTGGTCGAGCCGGCCGGCGTATCGACGCCCGGCGTGTAGGCGTTGTTGCCGTCAACGTCGTTGTACAGATTCAGCTTCACCCCGGCGACGCCTTGCTCACCCGCGTCGCGGTGGCCGTTGTTGTTGGCGTCGTTCCAGATCATGTCGCCGAGGGTGATCTTGTTGTAGGCGGTGAAGTCGGCCTCTTCGGTAGTGAGTCCAATCAGCCCGATCTGCGACATCTGGGCGTCGACGGCCGAAACACCGACGAAGGTCAGTTCGACGGCGCCGACGTTCGTAAAGTCCGCGCCGCCGCCGGCGCTGGAACTGGGCGTGCCATTGAAATTGAACGTGAATAGCTTCGTCGCGGCGCCGCCGGCTGATTCCGGCACCGTCGCCGTAAACTCAGACCACTTGCCGGCGTTGGTGTAGACTTTGAGCTTCACGACGCAATCCGGATGGTCGGCGCCCACGTTCAACACGATGCCGGTCATCGTGTTGCCCTCGAACTTCGTAAAGTCCAGGCCGCCGAGGCCGGTCGGGTTGATGCTGGTGGCGCTGCCGTCCTGACCGTCCCAGACGATTTTGGCGTTGCCGGTGACCATCGAGCCGCTCGCTAGCCGTAGCGAACCGCCGGCGCTGATCAGCGAGACGCTCGACCAGACGTCGGTCCCCTGGGTCAGCTCGACAAACATGTCACGCTCGCCGCCCATGACGCTCGGGTCGTTGAGCGTCGAGGGAGTGCTTGCCGGCAGCGGCGGGCTGACATCCACCACTTGCGTGGAGTCGAAGGAGTCGATTTCCTGGCCGATGGACCCATCGGCATCGGCCGCGGTGATGTTGATTTCGCGAATGCCGTCGCCCGGAAGCGTCTGCATCGTGGGCGGCAGCGTGAGCTTGAGATAATACTTGCCCTCGCCCAGACCGCTGAAACGGTAATTGCCAAGCGCGTCGGTCGTCGCGGCGCCCCCGACGAGCGAATCGCCGACGTCGAACGTGCCGTTGCCATTGTCGCGATAGAGCTGCACCGTGGCGCCGGCCACGAGCGTATCATTTGAGGGGTTGGCGTCGCCCTGCACGTCCAGGCGGACCGTACCGATGATCTCGGCCATGTCGGCGGCCATCATCTGGCGGGCTTCGAGCGTTTCAAACAGGAGGCTGGCGGGCGCCCGACGGGAACGCGATTTGGCTTTCCGCCGGGCCGGCGTCTGGCTGGTGGGAACCTGCTTCGGAGCGAAAAGGTTGCGAAACAGAGACTGCGGATCGAATCCGAAGGGCGCCATCGCGTGACCTCGACAAATAAGAGCAGCAAGAAGTCTGAGACTAACTTTGCTCTCTTATCGGCCGAGGCGCGGCGTGGAATCCGCGCTGAATTGTGCTAGCGGCGTTAAATTTACCGCTAGCGTGCTGGCGCCAAAATCTCTTCTGTCGTCGCTACCACTGGTATTCCAGGCCCGCATTGAAGCCCTGGATCCACACGCTCGTGTCGCGGAAGGCGAACTGCGGCCGGTTCGGCGGACCGCCGCTTCCCCCTGGAATCAAATTGGGATTCACTTCGACGTCGATCTGGTCGCCGGGCCGGGCGACGCGGCTCCAATACATGAACGAGTAGCCGCCTATCAACTTCAATCGGGGCGTGAGCATGTAGCCCACGTTCATCCCCAATTGCGGCAGCACGCTGAACACGTCCCGTTCGTAGTGGCCGATGTTGCTGGATTGTGTGAGCAAGCCGCCGCTAAAGGTATCGGCCGGTCCGCCCGGCGGCGTGTTCACCGTGTAACCGCTGATGGTCACGGTCTGATGCGTGTTGCCTAAGGCGAGCTTCGAGAGAAATTCCAACGACCATCGGGCCTTCTGCCAATCCCACATGAAGCCGAGCTCGCCGCCGAAGAACTGGTTGCCGGTGGAGAAATTGTCGTTCACCAGGAACGTCGTCCCCACGGCCGACGGTGCGGACGGCGGGATGACCTCGAGGTTCTCCTGGATATTCAAGCCTTCGTTCAGTTGCGCCCAGCGCACTCCGTACACCATGTCCACGTGCCGCGTGCCGCCTTTGAAAAACCGTAGGCAGGGCGGGTCGCCGACGCAGCTGCCGCAGCCCATCGGCCCGCCGACGCAACTGCCGCACGTCACCGGATCGCCGCAGCTGGCGCAGCCCGGCGAGCAGCACAGATTGCGCCGCAGCCAGACGCCGGCCGATTGAAATTGGCTGGTTGCATTGACGTCGACCGTTCCGCGAATGCCGGGGAAGGACACGTCCTCAACGGTCGGCAGCCCGGTCGTCGCATCGATGAACGGCCGGCCGACGATGGGTGATGTGCCGTCGCCGCCATCGCGGAAATGCTCGCTCAGCTTGCCGAGCGACAGATACTCGCCTTCGATCGCATAGCGGCCGTAGTCGTCCAGCCAGTAGCCCAAGCGCACGCGGCCGCCGCTACGAGCGTCCTGCAGAATTTGCTGGTTGCCGTACACGACGAACGCGTTAGCGAAGTCGCCGTTGTCGGCGGTTCCTTCGACGACCAGCGGCGGGGTCTGCGCCCCTTCGATCCACCACAGCAGGTATTCGCCGCGGGCGTAGAAAATGGGCCGCGAGCCGAAGCCGCATCCGCCCTGCATCGCGCACAGCTTGCTCCCGCAGTTGGGACACGCGTTCATCGGTAGATTGTCGCCGTCGTCGAGGTATAGCGGATCGACGCCCTCAGGCATCGTCATCGGCTGGCCGCTCGCATCGAGCATCGGCCCCTCGCCTTCGATCGGCGCGCCTTCGATGACCTCGCCCTGCGGCGAAGGGAGCAGTTGCGTGTTGTCCGCGGTGGGCATCGGTGGGCCGTCGGCTGGCGTCGGAGTGGGCGATCCTGAGGTGCTTCCCGAAACCGGCTGTTGGAATGCCGCTAGATTCACATTCTTCGAATTCCCTTGGGCCGTCCCGGCGACGGCAACCTTTGCGGCGGGCAAGTCCAACTGGTTCGCTAGAAGCGTGTGCCCTGTATCGCGGCGCACCGAGACCGTCTGCCCGATGTGCTTTTCCAAATCGATTTGCGGCACCGGCTCGACATAACGCTGGATGCCGCCGTACTTGTCGATGAGCACATAGGGCGGATTGCCGTCGCCGGATTTTGGATTGCGCGCCAGTCGGGCCGTCCACTGGGGGCGAATCGACGCCTTGCTCGGCTGCCCGCCTAGCGCCCGGGTAGCGCCGCGCACCGGCCGGGCGTCCGAGGTGAGCGGCTCGAAGATCGAATCGACGAGCGAGCCGACCGCCATGTCGCGATCATTGGTGACGTTCGGGCCATCGAGCGGCTGCGTGCCTGCCGATCGTGGCGCCCTTAGGCTATTGCCTTCGTCGGCGCTCAGACGTTGAGCGCAAACTGCCAACACGGTCCACGCGATGAGCGCAGACCCGCCGTAACACGCCACGGTCCGTAGAACGTGCCGCAAGGTTCGTCCCTGTTTCATGAGGTTTGGACCTCTTGTCGCGCCGCGCGGCCGAAAATGCCGCGCAAGCGCCTTCGGAAAAGAGTCTGGAAAAGAATAGCGCGAAAAGCGGCGGGGCTTGTATCAGAGGCCGCGACCACGGGGCAAGGCCAGTTTTAGCCCACCGCGCCTTTTCGCCTTTTTTATGGATGGCAACGTCAGAGAATCTCGCCAATCCGCTTGCGGCTTAGCTGCATTCCGCCCCAAGAAGAATGGCGGACAAAATCAGCCAAAGCACTACGTAGAGAACGTGTGCGCCGCTAGCATCCGGTCAGAACCGCTTACCGCCGCCCGCGCACGCCGTGTGGCTGTACCGGGGTGTAATATCCGCCGTAATTGAAGTACACCGACGCATGCCCGGTCGGGGCCCGATCAGTGGCGCCTTGCAAGCCATACGGCGCCTGCGACGCAACGCTGCCCAGCTTCTGGTTCGCGGCGGCCTGAGCCTGCGTCTGCCGCTCTTGCTGGTGCTGGGCGTCAAGCTGCGGCTTAACGATCTTCTGATAGTTATCCACGCTGGACTGATAGGGATTCGCGCCCAGCAATCCCATGTACGGCGACATGCCGGAGGACCGTTGGTAGGACGAAAAGGGCTTCGTCGGCGAACTGAAGCCGGAGTAGCTCGGCGAGGCGCGCCTGGTCGCGCTATTCTGCATGTAGAACGATGTGTAGTTGGACGCCGAGAACCGGTTCTTCATCTGATTGAGCAGCACGTCCGAGTAGGACTGAGCGCTCGCCGGAGCGGCGGCCAGCAACAGGCAGGACACGATGGAAAGCTTCGCGAAAATCTTCATGGCGACACCAAGGCTCACGGGGACCGGTCGGTCGAGTCCAACACCCATCTTATTCCGCTTTCGGCGGCCTGACAAATCAGCCGCGGATTCCGCCGGAAATGGCAAGCTTCAGCATAAACGCGATTTCGATCGAGCGGACGCCCAAACTCATTCGGATAAAGCATCTTACGCGTCCGTTCGGCCTAAAAACTCATCCAATCGGCAACCAAACGCTTTGGCCCGACTCACCGAGCGAATACCATGCCCGAGACTCTCGAACGCTCCCTTTAGGGACGTAGCCGTTATCTTTTGTACAGCGCGTTGCGATTTCGCAACATGAGCGACTCGTCCAGGCAACCTAAGCAGGGAATCGATGGTTTAGGCTTTTTTCGTAAGCCGCTTCTGACGAAAGAATTCTGACAGGAGCTTTCCGCATGGTTCAGCCAACATGCCTTCGACAACCTCGCAGCGGTGATTGAGCCGCGGGTCTTCCAGCAACCGGTACAAGCTGCGTACGGCACCCGCCTTCGGATCGATCGCTCCGTACACGACGCGTGGAATGCGGGCCTGAACGATGGCACCGGCGCACATCGGACACGGCTCCAGCGTTACATAAAGGGTGCATCCTTCCAGGCGCCAGTTCGCCAGGGCCGCCGCCGCCTGCGTAATGGCGATCATCTCGGCATGAGCGGTCGGATCGCGAAGCGATTCGCGTTCATTGCGAGCCGCGGCCAGAACGCGGTTGCCGTGAACGATCACCGCGCCGATCGGCGCCTCATCGGCCGCCGCCGCTTCTTCCGCCTGCCGCAAAGCAAGCTGCATGTAATGGGCGTCGTCCACTGCGTGAACCTTAACGAACGGCAGCAAACCGTGCTTTATCCGGGCACGATGCGGCCCTTATACTTCGCTGTCCCAATTTGCCGCCAGGAGCTAGACTAGACGATTCTACCCACTGAGCTAGCCGGCCGCCGGGGGCCGCTGGAAGAACCGTGAAGCCGGCCGGAAACCAAGGGTCATGTCCACGATCTCCACTCCCTCGCCGCTCACCGCCCAGCGACTCCGGCGTTTCGCGTCGCGCGCCCGAACTTTGGCCGTCGTCTACTTCCTGCTGCTGTTCACCGGCACGCACATCCCAATTGACCCGAGCGAGGTGGTCGATGTCTCGGACAAGATCATGCACTTCTGCGGCTATGCCGCGCTGACGGTGCTGGTTCTCATCGGCTGGGAATTCACCATCGGCGTGCTGCAGCCAAAGCACTACTTCGCCGTGTGGCTGGCAGGCACCATCTACGGCGTGTTTGACGAGACGACCCAAACGCTCGTCGGCCGCAGCTGCGACATGAACGACTGGGCCGCCGACGTGGCCGGCATCGTAACGGGCCTGGTCGTGTTCAGCATCCTTCGAGCAATTGTCCACCGCGTTGCCGCGTGGATGGAAGCGTACGACGCCCGTAGATAGCCCGCAGGTGAAAACAAATTCGCCGGACGTCCTCATCCGCCGCATTGTGGTTGCCGTTTAGCCGCGACCCGATAGGGGAGCGCGAGTCCGATCGCTTCGTATCCGCCTCTTTGAATCTCAATAATTCGGCGTCGGCGCTCGAAAGTCTTCCAGCCGCACCGATTTGAAGTACTTGATCGTTTCGATCAGCCCCTCGCGGAGCTTCACCTTTGGCTCCCAGCCAAGATGCTGCTTCGCCAGCGTGATGTCCGGCCGGCGTCGCGTCGGGTCGTCCGCCGGCAGCGGCTTGTAGACAAGCTTCGATTTCGAACCGGTGAGCTCGATTACAAGCTCTGCGAGCTCGCGAATGGTGAATTCGCCCGGATTGCCGAGATTCACCGGGCCAATGAACTCATCCGGCCCGTTCATCATCCGGATGATGCCTTCGATGAGGTCGTCGCGATAACAGAACGAGCGCGTCTGGGAACCGTCGCCGAAGATAGTAATGTCCTCGCCGGCCAGGGCCTGCCGGATGAAGTTGGAAACCACCCGGCCGTCGTAGGGATGCATTCGCGGCCCGTAGGTGTTGAAGATTCGCACGATACGAATGTTGACCCGGTTGAGCCTGTGATAGTCCATTATCAGCGTTTCGGCGGCTCGCTTGCCTTCGTCGTAACAGGCCCGCGGGCCGATCGGATTGACGGCGCCGCGGTACGTTTCCACCTGCGGATGGACTTCGGGATCGCCGTAGACTTCACTCGTCGAAGCCTGCAGCACCTTCGCCCGGCAGCGTCGTGCCATGCCCAGCACGTGAATGACGCCGAGCACCGAGGTCTTCATCGTCTTGATGGGGTTGAACTGATAGTGCCCCGGCGCCGCCGGGCAGGCGAGATTGTAAACCTCATCCACTTCAAGAAAGATCGGCACGGTGACGTCGTGCCGGATGAGTTCGAAGTTCGGCTTTGCCAGGAGGTGCGAAACGTTGGACTTCTGGCTGGTAAAGAAGCTGTCAAGGCAGATGACGTCGTGCCCGTCGGCGACGAGCCGTTCACACAGATGGGAACCGAGGAACCCGGCGCCGCCGGTGACGAGGATGCGTTTGATGCGTGGCATAGAGAGGTTTGCTAATAGTCGGTTATAGCAGCACCGGCACAAAGCCGGCTTGCTCAAAATGATGATCCGCGGTTAAGGCCTCGTTGATGCCATGGTCTCGCATCACCAGGAATGAGATGCAGTCAGTTAGGGACCACGCTTTATCGAGTCGGCGAGAGAATAACTCGACGCCGCGTTGAAAAAGCTGATGGCTCGCTTCAACGACCGTTAGACCGGGATTGTTTTCGATCTCACCCAAGATGTCGAGAAAAATGGGGCGGAGTTTTGGTGTGCTGAGCGCATCTGCCACTTCTATCAACACCCATTCGGTCGTGACCGTTTGCCCGCGATAGCGTCGTGAGAATTCCAACGCTTTTTCATGGCCGGCGTCCCGCTCGTTCACCAGCGCCAAGTAATAGTACGAATCGGCGAAGTTTGCGATCATTGCCGCTTTGGTTGGCCATGAAGGTAGTGGTCGTGATTGATCGCATAATCAGAAGGAAGTCCTTTGGCTTTGCCAATCACTGACTTCATGCGTTCATACAGCGTCGGTAAATCTTCTTGCGCCGGTGGCGCCGCCGGCTCCTCGGGAACGGAAACGACGACCTTCACGCCGTCTGGCAGCGACAAAGGCGAGTCGAGAATGACTCGACCGTTTTCAATGTGTCCCTGGAAGGTCATGGCACTTATTCCACAAGGTTTCGAATTCGCCGCATTATTATAGCTTAGCGGCGATCGAAGCGGCTATTGCCCCTCGTCGAACAGACTAGACGCGAGCCGGTTGCCGCGGTCGTTGACCATTGCCGTTGCCATGGTGGCCATTTTTCGGCGCCGGCCGTGATGCTTGCACGCCGAAGCTGCCGGGGCCGAGTAGGCCTTCCACTCGCGAGCGGAGTTCCGGATTGAGTTCCAAGCCTGGCCATTTGCTGTCGAGCCATACCTGGCCGCCGGCGGCCAGGTCCA
>JAICUM010000693.1 GCA_025935855.1 Pirellulales bacterium
AGAACGTGAATCGCCCGCTGGGAACTTCTAGACTGCACCAACGGCAAAGTGCGCGGCCGTTCGGCCCTTTTTTGAGACGATCGCGTTCCGCGGCGCCGCCGGGCATGGTTCTGGAGGTACTCATTCAAGAAATGGGCTCTAGAACAACTGCTAAATCATTTGTTTTATACCAAATATGCCGGCCAGCCGCGTCGAATCCAGCCGAATCGGGGGTGCCGGCGACCGCGCCGGCGGCACGGCAATACATTTCTTGACATTGGGTTTGGATGAGCTACTTCACAATCGTTCGCCCGTAGCTTATACTGTAACGACCTTAGCCGTATTGAAGGGCTTGAATGATTAGTCAACGCAATGGCGTGAATGGCCGCCAAACCGGTGCACGCCATTCGGACGATCCGTTTAACGGGTTTTTCTCTCACGAAAAGACAGCGAGTTTCGGAAAGAACGATCTACTCGACGCGCGCGCACGGCGTGTCTTCGACCTAACCGCGCGCGCCTGTGAAGCGGGAGTTTACCCTTACCAGATTCCATTGGAGAGCCGGTCGGGACCTTGGGTTATTGCGGATGGCCGCGAGTTGTTGCTGTTGTCATCCTACGACTATCTCGGCCTGCTTGGCGACCCCCGCGTGGACGAAGGCGCCATCAATGCGATCAGGAAGTACGGAGCCGGCACCGGCGGCGCCCGCATGTTGACCGGCACCACCGATCTGCACCAGGAGCTTGAAGCGGAGATAGCCGCATTCAAAGGTACTGATAAAGCCCTTACTTTTAGCTCCGGATATACGGCAAACCTCGCCGCCGTGTCAGCCTTGCTCGCTCCGCAGGATCGGGTGATACTCGACTCGTTTTCGCACCGCAGCCTCGTGGATGCCTGCCATCTCGCGGGAGTATCGCTGCAGCGTTTTCGTCACAACGATATGGAATCGCTGCGCCAGGAGCTTCGTTCGGGCGCTCCGGCCAACCGCACGCTCATCGTCGTGGACGGCGTGTATTCCATGGACGGCGACATTTGCCGCCTGCCGGAAATTATCGGGATAAAGAAAGAGTTCGGTTGCTTCCTGATGGTGGATGACTCGCACGCGCTCGGAGTCATCGGTGCGACAGGCCGTGGCACAGATCAATATTTCGATGTTGCTCTCAACGACATCGACCTTTGGACCGGATCTATGGCGAAAGCGATTCCGTCGACAGGCGGCTATATCGCGACCTCCGAGGAACTCGCCATCTTCCTGCAGCACGCTGCTTCCCCTTATGTTTTTTCCGCCGCGCTCTGCCCGCCAGCCGCTGGAGCCGCCCTCGCTGGATTGAAGATTCTGCAAGCTCAGCCCGAGCGGTTGGA
Organism: Pirellulales bacterium; assembly: GCA_025935855.1. Taxonomy (GTDB): domain Bacteria; phylum Planctomycetota; class Planctomycetia; order Pirellulales; family Lacipirellulaceae; genus Lacipirellula. Next base: position 1,340 of record JAICUM010000693.1, read on the forward strand.
GTGCCTGAGGCTTAGTTCCGATTTTCTTCGCGATGGCCTTCGGTCTTTGGGCTACGACGTCGGATTATCGGAGACGCCCATCATTCCCATCATCCTGGGAGACGACCCCGCCGCGGCGTTCCTGGCGCGGCGCCTCCGCGATCTCGGGGTATTCGTCTCGCCGGTCCTGTTTCCGGCCGTGCCTCTGGGCTCCGCGCGCCTGCGCCTCTGTGTCACCGCTGCCCACTCGCGCGAAACACTCGAAATCGCGCTCGATGCCTTCCGCAAGTTGAAAGAATAAGTACACCGACCCAGCCCGCTGCGTTAGGCGTCGTTTGCCCTAAATCAAGTCACGCCTGCGCCTATGCCGGAATAATCGATCCTTGGCGTAGCTGGAGATCCCGAGCCGGCTCCTCTCCACCGGCTGGCGTTCGACCGTTTGGGTCCATTAGGTTCCGCGCCCACGGCGAATAACAGCTTGCAGTAATCTTGCGCCGTTCTGCGTCTACGAGGCGTATATCATACAGAGATGAAAGGAGTTTAATGCTTAAGGTATGGACGAATGCTGTCCTGCACAAGTTCATACAGTCGGGGCTAGAAGGGTATCGCCTGATTGTCGTATCGAACCGGGAGCCCTATCAGCACCGCTATACGGCCGATGGCCGCATTGAAAGTGCACGTCCGGCGGGTGGAATGTCAACTGCGTTGGAGCCTGTGATGCGCGCCTGCGGTGGTCTTTGGATTGCCCACGGCAGCGCCGATGCGGACCGTGCCGTCGTGGACAGCCATGACCACGTTGAGGTTCCCGAAGGCAACCCGCAGTTCACGCTCCGGCGTGTCTGGCTGACCAAGGAGCAGCTTCAAGGCTACTATTACGGTCTTTCAAACCAAGGACTGTGGCCTTTATGCCACGTGGCCTTTACACGCCCTTACTTTGA
>JAICUM010000125.1 GCA_025935855.1 Pirellulales bacterium
GCAAGTGCGAAAGCTGCCACGCCCACGAGGATCCCCAGCAGCAGCTGCAGGAAGCGAAGCGGCGCGTGGTCTTCCATCTGGCCTTCGGCAAGCTGACCCGGGATCATCAGCGCCCAACTGGCGAGCGTGGCGACGGCAGCGGTCCACAAGGTGAGCTCCGTCGGCAAGTTGGGCGTGAGAAACATACAAACCAAGAGCGCGGCGGCAGGCGCGATGACGCCGGCGGCCAGCATCGATCCGATGAGCGAGCTCGCGCGATCCCGCAGCGAACGGGTCGCCAACTGCTGATACGCCGCTTGCCGCCAGGTGGGCGTGCCACGGCGACGCCATGGGGGCTGTGTGTTCGCGCGGCGCGACAGCTTGACTCGTACCTGCGGGCGCGGAGCAGCGGCGCCTGTTGCGTTGGCTTGCGACGCCGTTCCCTCCACGGGAAGAGTAGATGACTGTTCCGCCGACGCGAAAGATTGCGAGGTTCCCGACGGCGAAACCGGCGTGAGAACAATGTTCGGATCGGGGGTGACGGCCCGCACGAGCGAGCGGACGATCCAGTAAGCGACATACAGCATGGCGAAATAAATCGCCAGCGGAATCCACACGCGGGCGCCGCCGAAGAGCAGCATCGCCAGAATGATGGCCAGCCCGAGCCGCGGCAGGATTGACCATTGCTCGTATTTCAGCTCATGGCGAACGGCGGTCCAAGCGGTCTTCAGGGACGCCAGGATGGGCTCGGGGTCGCGATGGAAGAAGGCGACTACGCTGTCATGCTGCTGCCGCGACTGCTGCCAGGCGCCGGCGGGATCTGGGCGCGAATACGGTTTCGCGGCCGAGGCAGCCGGCGATGGCGACGGGCGGCCTTCGCTGACGCTCGTTGGACGCGGATACGGCTGCGTTTCGGTGCTGACGCGTTTGACGCCGCCGATCATCTCCATCATCTGCGCGGCGCTGTTGATGCGGCGTTCGGGATCCTTGGCCATGGCGCCGCGAACCACCGAGCGGAACGGCTCGTCGATCGCGTCCAGTGTTGGCTCGGCAGTCAGGTGCTTCATCAGCACTTCGCCGACGCTTTCGCCTTCGAACGGCACGTGGCCGGTCAGCATTTCGTACAAAATGATGCCGAGGGCGTACGCGTCGATCTCGCGGCCATAGCGGCCGTTGGCGATCTCGGGCGCCATGTAGTGGACCGTGCCGACGCTTTCAGTCTGGCCGCTGCGGCGGCTGCACGAGATGAATTTCGAGAGGCCGTAGTCGCCGATTTTGACCGTGCTGTCGTCGATGAAGATGTTCGCCGGCTTGAGATCGCGATGGACGATGCCGTGGTCGTGCAGATAATCGACGGCCGAGCAGATGCCTTCGAACCACTTCATCACCAGCTCACGCGGCATGCCATTCGGATGGCGCTGGATGACATCCTCGAGCGATTCGCCGGAGACGTACTCCATGACGACCCAGCGGTCCTCGTGTTCGTCCGTGCGAATGTCGTACAGGGCGACGAGATTCGGGTGCTTCAGATTCAAACAGTGCGTGACGCCGCGGAGCTCGACTTCCAAATTGCGGCGGATGAGCTTCAGCGCGACCTCTTTGCCGGCGTCGCTGACGGCGAAATAGACTTCGCCAAAGCCGCCCCGGCCGACTCCCCGCTTGATCGTGTAGCCGTCCAACGGCCGGGAGCCGCTGGGGTAGGTGAAACGCTGAGGCGTTTTCACCTGCGCGGCCGGCTCATGTTCGGCGGGCGAAGTGTTCATTTCGAGGAGGGCGGCCATGGCCGTGGTGTTTTCGAATTGTTCGCAACTAGTCGCGAGTTAAGGATTTAGCCGCGGCCCTTGGGCCGCTGGGTGCCATGCCCACGGAGGTCCGCCGACGTGGGCATGTCTACCGGTTGTTCTCATGCCCACGCAGACGTGGGCATGGCACACGTTTGAATATTGTTCTGAAGCTCAACAGCGTTAACTTAACCGTGAATTCGCTCCATTGTAGCTGGGATTGGCAACTACTTTCAGACTTGCTCCAGGGTCAGGGCAAACTCGTCGCATTCCACCCGGCAATTGCCGGAAAGTGGGGCCTGCCCGAGGCAGGTTTGGCCGTCAATTTCGATTGGAGAGTGGGTTCGGCACATAAGTTCCTCGCCGCGGCGGAAGAGGACTAAATCGCTCGCCCAGTCGAGGCATTGAACATGGGAGTGTGCGTTCGGGCCCAGGATGCAGCTTTCGCTCATGAGGACAATGCCGTCCACGGCCGGTTCGGTGCGGTGATGCGACACGATTTCGAGCACTGCGGTGGCGCTCAAGGCGTGCGGCTTGCGGAATCGCAACTGCACCGCGTCGCCGAGCTTGATGATCGATTTGTCGCGGAGGACGGTGGGCTCAGTAATCAGAGCGCCATCGACGACCGTTCGGTGCAGCGGCGATAGGACATAGGCTTCGCGATCGCGGCGGATGATGGCGTGGCGGCGGGAGACGTCGCCGAGGATGGGCACGTCTACCGCCCCGTCGGGGGAAGGCTGGCCGAGGACGATCTCGTCACCAAGGCAGATGAGGAAGCCGCCGACGGCGTCGATCCAGGCCACGACTCGTTTACCTGGCTGTCGGTCGTTCACCGCATTAGTCCCCCTCCCTTGAAGGGAGGGGCTAGGGGAGGGATTAGCAATTTCAAGTCGCCGCGCATGGCCGAATCGTTTGCCATTAAGTGCTAGCGGACCGCGGTAGGGCATGGTGACTTCCATGCCGACGGCCTGCCAGGCCTTGTGGCGGGCCTGGCGAGCCGCCGAATGCTGCGGAGCCAATTCTAGCAGGCCATCGGCCGCCGCGAGCACCTCGGTCCAATTGGACGAGGCCAGCGCGGCGTGGAGCTGGCCTTCCAAGGCGTGCTGGCAAGCCGAAGCGTCCCGGAGCGTGGTGAGCCGCGCTTGCACGTGGCGTCGCACGTCTGCTGAGCCTTCGACGGGCAGCAGGTGCTCCGCTTGCTCCAACGAGCGGATGGCGAGGGCCACGTCACCTTTAGCGGCGCTCAGTTCGACAGTGGTCATGTGTCGTGCAATCATTTGCCAAGTGCGCCGCTCGTCGCCGCCGAGCCTCCGCGCCTCCATTCGGTCGAGCGCCTGCGCGGCCGCCGGTGCATCGCCGCGGGCGAGTAGCTTGATGGCTTCCTCGAGGCGGCGAGTCGATTCTTCGTGCCGCAGGCCGCCGATCTGGCCTTCGTCGATCCCTAGGCGGGCGGCCCGGTCGAGATCTCGCCAGCCGGCGGTGCTTTGGCCGCTGGCGATTCGTTGGCGGGCTCGTTCGACTAGTTGGCCGGCGAGTTGTTGCGAGAGCTGTTTGGCGGGCAGGAATTCTCGGAGCGGCTCGGCGGCGAGCATTTCGGCAGCTTCGTCCCACCGGCCATCGGCGACCGCCAGGCGCGCTTTCCGAAGTTGCAGTCGCCAGGCCTGAAACATGGTGGGAACGTCCTGCTCAAAGATCACCGGGGGGCATGAGTAAAAAGTTAGCCGGCGCCGACTCGGCGCCGGCTAACACGAGGCGTGAGGGATGGTTGTGTTGGCGTTACACCTTACTCCTTCGACTCGAAGGCGGCGGTCGCCACCTTCACTTTCCCCTCGGGCTTGTCGCTCTTGTCCAAGCCGAAGTAGGAGGCGACCTGATCGGTCACATCGTCGGCCTGAGCCTGCTCCAGCGGAATTTCGTCGTGGAAATTCTCGTCGGCGTTGGCCAGCTTGGCGGCCACGTCAAGGCGCGAGCGGATGTCGGTCATCAGGTCCTTGCAGCGGGCGAGATGGCTGTCGTCGAACTGGAAGTCGCTGGAGGCTTCGGCGACCTGCACGAGCTTGAGCTTGGCTTCGAGGTTTTCGACGTCCACCTGAAGCTGGCGCTGGGCGGCCATCATGGCGGTGAGCTTCTGCCGGGCCGCATCGAGGTTAGCCTGGCGGGCGTCGCGCATCTTCTTCATACTGTCGAGCGTGCCATCGACCGTCTTGAAGCGGTTGAAACGGCGGGCGAGGTCTTCCTTCACTTCGCCGGAGGTGTAGCTGTGGCCGGCGTAATGGAAGACGCTGTTGCCGGTCTTCAGGTCGGCCTGCAGCCGCATGATTTCGCCCTTGTCCTTTTCAGACTTGTCGGTGGCCTGCTTCACGCGCTTGTCGAGCTCGCCGACTTCGACTTCTTCCTTGGCAATGACGTGCATCGAGCGGCGGATTTCCGGCTCCAGGTCTTTGACCATGTTGCGGGCGCGGTCGATTTGGAATTCCAGCGGCACGCTTTCTTCGGCAGCGGTGGCGGCGCGGCGATACGAGGTTTTCATGTAGCTGCCGAGGTTCGTCTTGTGGAAGATTCCCACGGCGAGCAGCGTACCGACGGTGATCAGGACAAGTTTTTTGAGCATGGCATACGCCCTCCGAAAATTGGCCCGAGGCGCCTCGGGCGGGATGGGATAGTTCGACTTTCGCTAGATAGCCGAGCCACGGCTGGCTCGGCTACCAGCCAGAATGGCCGGGCTATTTAGAATTTCGCAGCTTTGCGAACGATCTTGGCGAACTGGCGTAAAATTCCGAGAATGCGTTTGCGCGTTTCGTAGCGGCGGTTTTCAACCGCCGATTCCTCCGCCACGGCGGCTTGCGGTCGCCGGAAACCCCGTTTGGAAGCCATGTCTGCCATGCGTATCGCCCGCCGTTGCGTTTTATTCGCCGTCCCTGTGGCCATCTTGGCGATTGCCGGTTGCGGGAAATCACCAAGCGCCGACCCGAAAATGGTCGCCGAAGAGCGAGCCCGCCTGACGCTGGCGGAGGAGCCGGCTGGGGCTCAGCCGGTTCAAGTCGTGCGGTACGCGATGTATGGCGTGAGCGCGGAAAACACGGCTGATCAGCACGCCGACGAGGCTGCCGATCATGATCACGCTGACGAGCATGGTGAGACCCACGAGGCGCACGCCGATGCGCATGACGAGACCACTCAGGGCGACGCGGCGAAGCAGGAGGACGAGCACGACCACGAAGCGGCGCACGACGAGCATGATCACGAGCACGCCGCCGAAACCGACCCGACAGCCGGCAAGACGCCGGTGGTTTCGGAGATGGACGTGGTGCTAACCGGCGTCGTAGGCGGCTTGCCGAATCCCTCAGAGCAATCGAACCCGGATTTTCCGTTTTCCAAAAATAAGGCGGTGCTTTTCGTGGCCGATCCGCACGCGGTGGCGGAGATGGCTGAGCATGAGCATCATCACGCCCCGGGCGAAGAATGCTCGTTCTGTGCGGCACATTCCGGAGAGTCGGCGCGTTACCTGGCCGTCGTCAACTTTACTGACGAATCGGGAAAGACGATTCCCGTGGACGCCCGCGAGCTGTTCGGGCTGAAGGAGAATCAGCACGTCGTGGTGCGCGGGAAGGCGAAAGTCGATCCGAGCGGATTGCTGACCGTGGCGGCCAACGGGCTTTATATCCGAAAGTGAGCCACGCCGATCGCGCTGTTATCCGGCGGTTAGTACGGACAGCGTTTGCGCCAGTTCCCGGCGGGTGGCTTCGCTGAACTCGATGTCGAACCAGACGATCTTTTGCTGGGCGTCGAGCACGTAGATGCGCATCGGAACGCCGGTTCCGACCTGCGCCAGGGCGGCGCCGTCGGCATCGAGCAGTTGCGGGAATTTGACGGCGAACTTCGTCAGGTCGGCTTGAGCGTCCTGGGCGTTTTTCGCCTCGATAATACCGACGGCCGCCACGCTTTTGTCGGTGAACGTTGCCGCGACGCTTTTTGCAACGTCGGCCAGGGCGATGCGGGACATCCAGTGGTTGGGTTCCCAGAAGAGAACGACGGTCGCCTTCGTGCCGGCCAATTTCGCGAGGGTCGCTTCGCCGCCATTCAGTTGCGGCAGGGAGACGGCGGGAAAGACGTCGCCGACCTTCACCTTGCAGAGGGCGGCGTGGCCTTCGCTGAGCAGAACCTGTGGAATCAGGTTGGACGATGGCCTGGCCGCGGCTGGCGCCGGTTTGCGAATTGGCTGCTGAGCGATGGCTGTCGTGGCTAGCAGTGAAACACAGACGAGCGAAGCGGACAGAATGAATCGATCTTGAAGACGGCCGCCCATAATCAATCCTCCCATCTTGAGCGCGATTTGGCGCCGTTCATTCTCAGGCGCCTATTGAGCGCGTCAACGGCGACAGTCGTGGATTCGGGAGGGGAGCCGCACCTGCTGGGACGCTTCGCGCGAAGCCTTGCTTGTCGCGGCGAGATTGCCGTTGTGATAGCACCAAGCTAGCGGTCAGGTCCCTTCCGGCAGAAGGGACCTACTCGACGATTTTGATCGCCAGCTCTTTGAGCTGGCGGGCATCGACGGCGCCGGGCGCCTCGGTCATGAGATCCGTTGCTTTTTGCGTCTTCGGGAAGGCGATGCAGTCGCGGATGCTATCAAGCCGGCCGAAGAGCATCACCCAGCGGTCGATGCCCAAGGCGATGCCGCCGTGGGGCGGGGCGCCGTATTGTAGGGCGTCCAGCAGGAAGCCGAAGCGCTCCTTCTGCCGCTGCTCGTCGATGCCCAGCAGCGTGAAGACCTGCGACTGCACGGCGGAGTCGTGGATACGAATGGTGCCGCCGCCGGCTTCGCTGCCGTTGATCACGAGGTCGTAAGCCTTGGCTCGCATCTTGCCGGGGTCGGTTTTGAGTAGCGGCACATGCTCGTCGAGCGGGGCTGTGAAGGGGTGGTGCATCGCCGCCCAGCCGCCTTCCTCCGCGTCGTAGGCGAACATGGGGAATTCGACGACCCAGGAGAAGTGCATTGCCTGCGGGTCGTACAGCTTCATCTCGCGGCCGATTTTGGTGCGCAGCGTGTGCAGGATCTTACACGTCATGTCCCACTTGTCGGCGGAGAACAGGATGAGGTCGCCGGGCTCGGCCTTCAGGCGTTCGGCGAATCGCTTGAGCAAGGCTTCATCGAAGAATTTGGCGATCGTCGAGTTGAGCTTGCCATCGACTTCGCACTTGAACCAGGCGAGGCCCTTGGCGCCGACGCCGCGGACGAATTCGGTGAGCGCGTCGATGCCGCGGCGGGAATAGAACTCGCCGCCGCCTTTAGCGTTGATCGCCCGGACGCGGCCGCCTTCGGCGATCACGCTTTTGAAGACGCCGAAGTTGCTTTCCGGCGCCAAGTCCGAGCAATCGACGATTTCTAGGCCGAAGCGCAGGTCTGGCGCATCGTGGCCGAAGCGTTCCATCGCCTCGTCGTAGGTCATGCGCGGCAGCGGCAGCTTGAGGTCGAGGCCGAGCTCTTCCTTGGCCAGCTTAGCGCACAAGCCGTCGATGACGCCCATGACGTCGTCGGAATCGACGAACGACATTTCGAGATCGAGCTGCGTGAACTCCGGCTGGCGGTCGGCCCGCAGGTCTTCATCGCGGAAGCAGCGGGCGACCTGCACGTAGCGGTCGTAGCCGGCGATCATCAGGATCTGTTTGTAAAGCTGCGGCGATTGCGGCAGGGCGTAGAAGGCGCCGTGGTGGACGCGGCTGGGGACGAGGTAGTCGCGGGCGCCTTCCGGGGTGCTGCGGCCGAGACACGGGGTTTCGACGTCGATGAAGCCCTCCACGGCACAGTAGTCGCGCATGCCTTTGACCATCCGGTCGCGGAGGAGCATCACGCGCTGGAGCTCCGGGCGGCGCAGGTCAAGGTAGCGGTATTTGAGGCGGAGATCTTCGCCGGGAAGATCTTGGGCATTGGCGTTTGGCGAGACCGGCGGCGTGAGGCTTTTGTTGAGTAACTCGAGGGCGATGGCTCGAACTTCGATTTTGCCCGTGGCGAGCTTGGGGTTGGCCATGCCTTCCGGCCGGGCGGCGACGACGCCGGTGACCCGGAGCACGTACTCAGCCCGGACGGTTTTGCTTTGCTCGATGACGGCCGGCGAGGAATCGGGCGGGTTGAACACCACCTGCGTGAGGCCGTAACGGTCGCGGAGATCGACGAACAGGCCGCCGCCATGATCGCGATAGGTGTCGACCCAGCCGCAAACGGTAACGGTTTGGCCGACGTTTTTGTCGGTGAGTTCGCCGCAGGTGTGAGTGCGAAGCACGAGGTTGCCTTTGGTAGCTGCTGTGTTTTTTGGAGGGAGCGAATCGCTGATTGTAATTTCGCCGCGAAAAACCGACTAGGCGGAGGAAGGGGTCGGGAGTCTTTTGCGACTGGAAAGTCACCACATGCAGAATCTCGCCAGTCGCAACAGACTCCCGACCCCTTGCTTCACGCGGAAGTTTTGAGCCACGCGGCGAGCCGCCGCATGCCTTCGGCGGTGGAAACCTTTGGCTCATAGCCGAAATCGCGGCGGGCGGCCGAGATGTCGAACCAGTGGGATCTGGCGAGTTGCGCGGCGAGGAAACGGGTCATCGGCGGTTCGCGTTTTAGACCGAGCAGGCTGTAGGCGAGTTCGCAGGCGGCGCCGATGCGGCGGGCCATTGGGTAGGAGATTGATTTGGTTATGGGCTGGAGGTTGGCGAGGGCGAGGACTTCGTTGATCCACTGCCAGCAGTTCACAGGGGCGCCTTGGCTGAGATAGTAGGCGTTTCCGGCCACCGCTGAATCGGTGGACGCCAGGGCGTCGGCGGCTTGGACGTGGGCGGCGGCGGCGTTTTCGACGTAAGTGATGTCTACGAGATTCTTACCCGGGCCGACGCGACGGAGGCGGCCTGAGCGGGCGCGGGCGATCAGGCGGGGAATCAGGTGCGTGTCGCGGGAACCCCAGATGAGGTGCGGCCGGAGGGCGCAGGTGAGCGTCGTGGGGTTGTCGTTCGCGGCGAGAACGGCCGCTTCGGCGACGGCTTTCGTGTAGGAGTAATGGGCGGCGTTCCGCTTCATCCAGTCGAAATTCGGCGGCGTGCTTTCGTCGATACCGCTTTGGTCTTCGCCGGCGAAAGTGATGCTGGGGCTGCTGGTGTACACGAGCCGCGGGATGAGGTGAATGCGGCAGGCGGCGAGGATGTTTTGCGTGCCTTGGACGTTCGTGCGCTGGTAGTCGGCGAAGGCTCCGCCGATGCCGGCCTGGCCGCCGGCGTGAAAGACGCAGTCGATTCCTTTGCAGGCGGCGATCACGGCGCGATCATCGCTGATATCGCCGCGCACGACTTCGGCTCCCATGGCGGCGAGCTCTGGATAGGCGCCGCGGCCGAAGCTGCGGACTCGATCGCCGCGGGCGAGGAGTTGTTCGACGATGTAGCGGCCGAGGAAACCGCCGCCGCCGGTGACTAGTGCGTGCATGGGGCGGAGTGGGGGGTGAAGGGTGAGGAGGTGAGGTGTGAAGGGTGAGGAGGTGAGGTGTGAAGGGCGGCGCAGTTTATGGACGTGCCGCGCGGCATCGAGACGATGCCGGCTAACGGGAGAGTGGTTTTTTGGCGAGCTGGCGTTCGGCCCAGGCGGCGAGTTGTTCGCGGTTTATTTTGGAGTTGTGACGTACGTCGACGGGGAATCCAGGATGATGAAGAAAGAGGTTGATTGCTTTAGTCGACGCGTGCCTTTTGGCCACTTCAACTAGTTGGGCCGGGACTTCACGCAATGCCTTCGTAGCGGAAACTGGATTTCCTTCGTCATCCTCGAAGTCGATAAACACCGTTGAATCATTGTCTACTTCGAATATGACGGCGGGCATTTGATGTGGCCGCCGCCCCAAACCAACAAGCGCGGTGCGGGTCACCCACTCGTGCTCTTTGAATAGCGGTTCCACGCACTCGGTGAAGAGCGTTTCCTCGGGCATTTCGACCCGATGCGATTTGCGGCCGCAGTACCAGAAGCGGCCTTCGTCGTCGAGGTAGCCGACGTCGCCCATGCGGTGCCAGGTGATGTTGCCGTCGGGGATTTTGGCAGCGACGTTGGAGCCCAATGCCTTTTCCGGTTCCCTCCCCTTGAGGGGGAGGGTTAGGGAGGGGTGATTGAAGCGTGTACCCGCTTCGCCCCTCTCCCCAGCCCTCTCCACCCGGGGAGAGGGGATCGGAAGATTAACCACGTACTCCGGCGAGACTTGCGGGCCGCGGACGATGAGCTCACCGATTTCGTTGGGCGGAAGTTCTTCGGCGTCGGTGATATCGGCGATGGGGTCGTCGGTGATGCGGATGATTTTCCAGTCGATGCTGTCGAACTTGCGGCCGACGCAGACGCCGGCGCCTTGGTTGGTTTTGGCGGCGGTTTCCGAGAGGACTACCTGGGCCTCGATGGTCGCGATAGGCAGCGCCTCGGTGGCGCCGTAGGGGGTGTGCATTCCGGCGTCGGGGTGGACCATCGCAAGTGTGCGTTTCAGCACGGCCGCGGGCACGGGGGCGCCGCAGGAGAAAACTTTGCGGAGCGTGGGGATGCGTTCGCCGGTGTGCTCGCAGTGGCGGCTGAGTTTGTCCCACACGGCGGGCGAGGCAAAGGCTTGCGTGACTTTCCAGTGATTTGCGGCCGCCAGCAGCTTCTTCGGGTCGGCGGCTGCGGGGCGTGAAAAGTCCATCTCGGGAAAGACGGTGGTGACGCCCATCGCGGAGTTGAACAGGCCGAAGAGCGCGAAGCAGGCGAGGTCCAGGCCGCCGGGCTGCAGATCATAGGCTCGCTGAATTTCGGCGGCCTGCGTATCGAACATTCGGTGGGTGTAGAGGACGCCTTTTGGCGGACCGGTGCTGCC
>JAICUM010000609.1 GCA_025935855.1 Pirellulales bacterium
AGTTGGCACACTATCAACCAGCCTACGGCTGAATTCAACACCGCGGCGATGGAGACATGACGATGGCGACGGTGACGGAAAACCGAGCCCCGGCAGGCGCCCATTCGCCGGCGGTTCGAGACAAGCTGACGACCCAGGAGCACCGGGCGGCCGCGCCGTGGTTCAAGGATGCGATCATCTACCAGCTGCATGTCCGCGCCTTCCTCGATACTAACGGCGACGGCGTCGGCGACTTCCGCGGGCTCACCTCGCGGCTGGACTACATCCAGGACCTTGGCGTCACGGCGATTTGGTTGCTCCCCTTTTTCCCGTCGCCGCTGAAAGACGACGGCTACGACATCGCGAACTACCGCGACGTCAACCCGTTGTATGGCACGCTGTACGACTTCCAGCTGTTGTTGGAAGAAGCCCATCGCCGCGACTTGAAGGTCGTCACCGAGCTGGTGATGAATCACACATCCGATCAGCACGTGTGGTTCCAGCGTTCGCGGCGAGCGGCTCCGGGCACGCCGTGGCGAGATTGGTACGTGTGGAATGACTCGCCGGACAAGTACCAGGAAGCGCGGATCATCTTCCAGGATTTCGAGACCTCCAACTGGACGTGGGATCCGGTGGCCGGCGCTTATTTCTGGCACCGTTTTTATCATCACCAGCCCGATCTGAATTTCGACAACCCGGAAGTCCGCCAGGAGATGATCGACACGGTTGATTTCTGGCTCGACATGGGCGTGGACGGTTTGCGGCTCGACGCGATTCCGTACCTCTACGAGCGCGAAGGCACGAACTGCGAGAATCTGCCCGAAACCCACGCGTTCCTAAAGGAGCTGCGGCGCCACGTGGACGTAAAGTTCACGGGTAAAATGCTGCTGGCCGAAGCGAATCAGTGGCCTGAAGACGCCGCGGCGTACTTCGGCGACGGCGACGAATGCCACATGAACTTCCACTTCCCGCTCATGCCGCGGCTGTACATGGCGGTTGAGCGCGAAGACCGTTTCCCGATCGTCGATATCCTCGACCAGACGCCCATCCTGCCGCCCACCTGCCAGTGGGCCATCTTCCTGCGGAACCACGATGAGCTCACCCTCGAAATGGTCACCGACGAAGAGCGCGATTACATGTACCGCACCTACGCGGTCGATGCGCAGGCTCGCATCAATCTGGGCATTCGCCGCCGGCTGGCGCCGCTCATGAAGAACGACCGGCGGAAGATCGAGCTCATGAACGCCCTGCTCTTCTCGCTCCCCGGAACGCCGATCATTTACTACGGCGATGAGCTGGGCATGGGCGACAACTTCTATCTCGGCGATCGCAACGGCGTCCGCACGCCGATGCAGTGGAACCGCGACCGCAACGCCGGCTTTTCGCTCGCCAATCCCCAGCGATTGTACCTGCCGGTGATTATCGACCCCGAATATCACTACGAGTTTCTGAACGTCGAAGTCGAGCAGTCCAGCCCGCATTCGTTGCTGTGGTGGATGCGGCGTATACTCGATTTGCGAAAGCAGTATCCAGGGTTTGGCAACGGCAGCTTCGAAGCCCTCTCGACCGACAATCCAAAAGTGTTCGCCTACATTCGCGAGACGGACGAGCAAACGCTGCTCGTGGTCGCGAATCTTTCGCGGTTCTCGCAATCGGCGCGGCTCGATCTGTCCCGCTTCCGCGGCCGCAGCCCCATGGAATTGTTCGGGCAGTCGGTTTTTCCAATGATCACCGACGAGCCATACGGCGTCACGCTGACGGCGCATGGATTCTATTGGTTCTGCATTGGCTGCCGCGAGCCTGCCGCAACCGACGCCGCGCACGCGGACCTACCGACGACCGAAGCGCGCGGCGGTTGGGAGAACCTGCTCCGCGGCCGGGCGCGGCACGCCGTCCGCGAGGCGCTTGAGCCATTCTTGCGGAACCACCGTTGGTTCGCCGGCAAGGCAAAGGTGATTCAATCGACCGACGTGGTTGATCAGTTCTCAATCGACGCCGAGTACCTAGGCGCGCCATTGCGGTTGATTCTGGTCAGCGTGGCCTATAGCGAGGGCGAGCCGGACTCCTACGTGCTGCCTGTGGTGCTAGTAAACCACGAGGCCGCGGATGAAATCCTCAAAGAGCATCCGCTCGCGGGCATCCTCCGCGTTCATTCGCCGGACCACGATGAAGAACTCATTCTGTGCGAAGCCACCTGGTCGCCGGAGTTCTGGCAGAAACTGCTCGAGGCCGTCAGCGACGGCGGCGCCTTGCGTGGCCTGCACGGGGAGCTCACCGGCATTCGCACGCCCGCGTTTTCGCGCCTTGCAGGCGATGATGCCGAGTCGCTCGCCGCGGCGCTCAGCATACACGGCGGCGAGCAGAGCAACACCTCCGCGAAGTTCGACGGCCGATTGATCATGAAGCTGTTCCGCCGGCTGACGCCGGGCTTAAATCCCGACCTGGAGATCGGACGGCAACTCACCGAAGAACATCCGTTGCCGCACGTGCCTGACGTGGCGGGCGCCGTCGAATATCACACTGCCGGCGGCCAGACGATGACGGTGGCGATTCTGCAGGAGTTTGTCGAGAACATTGGCGACGGTTGGACCTACACGCTCGAAGAGCTGGGACGTTACTTCGAACGAGTCATTGCGAGATCGACGGAACCAGGGATGGCGGCCACACAAGCGACGGCGCCGTCCGAAACGGCGCCGTCGCAGGCCGAGATGCCAGCGCTCTCCGAGGCGGTTGCCGCCGCCGCGGTGCAGCCGCCTCCTACTTTGGAGCAGGAACTGCACCCTGCAGGCGCCCTGCTTGATCTCGCCGGCCAGCAGCCGCCCGAGTTGGCGCGAGAAACCATCGGCGCCTATTTGCACGCGGCGGAGCTGCTCGG
>JAICUM010000045.1 GCA_025935855.1 Pirellulales bacterium
GATGGTGGGCCGCAGATAGGCACACGTTTCGTGCTCGACGAGCCGCGGGCCATAATCCGCGGTGGCGTGTGTCGTTTGCGGATCGGCCAGATCGCGTTTGATCATTTGCCAAATGCCCTGCGCCGCGCCGGGCGTGGTGAACGCCGCGAGGCCCGCCTTGGGATCTTCCGGAGGCAGCACTTCCATTGGCCCGAGGCGTTCGGCGAGCGCGCGGGCGATGTCTCGGCCATGCCGCGGCGTGTAGATGCTCGAAGCGTTGATGCAGCTCCGGCCGCCGTTGCGGTAAATGCTGTCCACCAGCAGATCGAGGTGCGCGTGCCAGTTGTCGGCCTCATCATCGCCGAGCAGGATCTTACTGTATCCCGGGCCATGAACCTGCACGCGCTCATTGCCGGCGTATTGCTGGACGGTTTGCGGGCCGCCGAAGATCATGCTGCGGCGGTAGCTGGAGAGGATGGCGACGCCGATTTCATTCCCGGCGCCGGGATAAATCGAAATCGCTTCAGCAGGTACGCCCGCCTCGACCATCGCGGCTTGAATGCGATACGGCGTCCACGGCTCTTGGGAACCGGGCTTCAGCGCGAGGCCAATTTGCAGCGGGATCATCGGCAGCCAGAGTGTGTGAACGCCCGGCGAATTCGACGGCAGCACGGCGCCCAGCACGTCGGTGTTCGCCTGATAACTGAGCGGGACGCCGCGATTCACTTCGCCGTAGCCGCGAGCGAGAATGTTCAGATCGAGACCGCGCGTGAGGGACTCGAGAATCTTGTCGATGTTCTTCAAGACGAAGGCGTTCTTCGCCACGTTGGCCTCGCACATGGCGATCGGCATGCCGGTCGTCGCCGAGGTTTGTGCGACGAAGTCATGCGGCGATTGCTTGGAGTCGCCGACCGCAAGCGTGCCGGATTCAAACAGCGCGCCGGCCTTCTTACAGCGATCGATTAGTTCGGCAGGCGTAAGCGAACGCAGGGCTTGCCGAGGGCGGCGGCCCTTCTTCGCGTCGCGGGTCACAATCCCGGAACCAACGGTGTTGACCCGCGCGACGGGCTCGCCGGTGACGAAATGCTTGATCTCGTCCGCTTCAAGCGATTCGTAGCGTTCGCCCCAGCGGATGGCAGGCAGGTTGATCATGCCGACTTATGCGTTAGTTCAAGGTGTGATTCAGTTGCTCACTGGCTGGCGTGCGTCGTCGATCTCAACCCACGTGCAAAGCTCTTCGGCGGAATCCTTATCCACGGCAAATTCGAAGCTCGACGAAGGCGCGGGAACGGATTCGCCGGATTGACGCATTAAGTCCAGATGCAATTCAATCGCTTCGGCAATCATTTGCCTGGCGTGCTCAACAGTCGTTCCCGTCGCGACGCACCCCGGCAGGTCGGGAACATCCACGCTATATCCGGTGCTTGTTCGACGGATGATTACGAGGTATCGCATGGATGGCTAACCGCGCAGACCTGCTTGCTTTAAAATCGAGGCGGCCGTTTTCGGATGCAATTCATCGCCCGGCTTGCCGGCAACAGTCACTGTGCCAGGTTTAACCGGGTGTTGAAACTGGCGATGGCTACCGCGTTGCCGAACCATGTGCCAACCATCAGCCGTAAGGATACGAAGGATCTCGCGAACCTTCATTCAATGAATCCTTATTAATATACTCCGACCGTGGTTGCCTCGGCCAATTCATGAAACGGCCGCACGCCGCTTACGCCGTCCCAAGGGTATTTCACGTAGGGCGGCTCGCGCTCGCCTTCGTCGCGCTCCAGGAAGCCTGGGACAAAGAACTCTTTGGTGAGCGTCGTCAGTTTCACACGGCCCGTTCCGCCGTAGGCCACGGGGCGGTCGTAATCGTCGAACTCTACCACCTCGACCACCGCCCGTGGCTGCGGGGCGTGGTAGGTAATCTTGTAACCATTCTCCTTCGTCACCGGCTCGGATGCCGCCAGGCCCATCAGCGTGTTGCCGTAGGTCGGCGTCATGTAAATCCCGCTCTCATCGGGCGGGCCGCCGAACAGCTCCTCGACGCAGAAGCGGGTCCACTGCGGCGTGAACTCCGTGCCGCCGGAGAAGATGCCCGTGATGCCTTTCTCGGCCAGGCTCGTGCCGCGCTCTTCGAGTTCCAGGCACAGGGCCTCGATGAGCTTCGGCGTGCCGAACATGCACTTCACGTCGTGGCCGGCACTCAAGATGGTGATTGCCTGATCGATGCAATGCTTCTTGTACGCCTCAAGATGCTCCATCCAGCCCTTCTTGATGAGCTTGATCACCCAGCGCGGATCGAGATCGATGCAGAAGCAGATGCCGCCGCGATGCTGGGCGAGGTGTTCGACGGCCAGTCGCAGCCGTCGCGGCCCGCTCGGGCCGAGCATCAGCCAGTTGGCGCCGCGCGGGAAATACTTCTCCGGCAGCGTCTCGCTGAACAGCGAGTAGTCGATGCGAAAATCTTCGATCGCGACGCGGCTCTTGGGGATGCCGGTGGTCCCGCCGGTTTCAAACACGTAAATCGGTTTGTCGGCAAACGCCTTCGGGACCCACCGCCGCACCGGCCCGCCACGGAGCCATTCGTCTTCAAACGGGGGGAATTTTTTGAGATCTTCGTAGCACTTGATCTCGGTGAGCGGATCAAACTTCAGCTCCCGCTTCTTCTCAAGCCAGAAGGGACAGCCGGTGGACTGGTGGAAGTGCCAGGCGACAATCTCGACAGTATGGGCGTCAAGCACCTCGCGCGCCGATTGCACCGCGGAGGCAAGCTGGTCGGAAAGTGCGGCGGTAGCCATTCTCTGCCTTGATCGGTGGGTCGGTAAAGCGGCGCCGGACGGTGGGCAATTTTGGCCGGCAAGACGCGCAGCGTGATTCGATACGCCAAGCGCGTGGCAATCCTTCCCATCGCCCCTAATTGTGAGGGGGAAGAGGGCCGGGACGCCATTACTGAAAATACCGCAAGGGCAGGGGGGAAACAACGACCCCCAGAATACCGCACGGGCCGCGGATAACTGCCGCGATCTAGCTCTGCGTCGGCTGAGGCTGGCTGCTCAACTGGGCCAGTACCTGGATCACGCCGTTCAGATGGGCGAGCCGCGGGCCGAAACGATCGACGAACTCGTTCATCATGAATTCGCCGTAGACCATTTCGTCGGCCGTATCGTTAATCTCCTCGGTCATGCGCTCCAGGTATTCCACCTGGACGCGGCTGAGCGCCTCGGCCGCCTCCCGGCAGGAATTGGCCAGCCGCGGGTTGGCGTTCTTCCACTGGTGCAGCTCCTGCATCCGCTGCTTGTGGTTGGTGGCCATCATGCTCACCAGTTCTTCCAACAGCTCATTCGTCCGGTCCTGAGCGGACAGCACCTCGCGCAACAGCTCGGTCTGCTCCGTGGCGGAGTGAGCCGACGCCGTCGGATGAGCGCACGCCGGCGTGACGTCCACTTGGGTAAACATCGCCGGGACGGAAGAATGACTTTGCGACATCGTCAGATTGTTTCCTTTCTCAACGCCTGCACCCAGGCGCCGCTGAGCGTGACGACCGAAGAACTTCCTGTAAGAAAAAGACTCTATCGCGGCTGAGCGTCCGGGTTGTTCCTGCTGAACCGCTTTTACCGATTTTGGTAATCCCTCCAGTGTAGTGAAACTTGAAAAAAATTCTAGTTGTTGGCAACTCTTACCAGCAATTTAGAGCGACTCAAGTCGCCCCAGGGCGGGTCCCGATGGGTTAGGTGATCTTCACGGGCCAATGTCCGCCAGGAACGGCGACGATGCCCGACGGCTGTCCCAGTTGCACTCACGCGCAGGGCTCGGACCCGCGCTCTGGCATGGATGCCGACACGAGTAAAGCGTTAGCTGCCTTCGGGTTTCTAACGGTGCTCCACAGCCCCCAGCATGGCTGGTTCGGCGGCTACTTGGTGCTATCGCCGCAGGGCCGGCCGCTGGAGTTTCGTTGCAGCACGCCCGTGGCTGCGACGCGTGCGCAAGAGATACTGTATGGCCCGACTTTGCGGCCCTATCTGCTCGCGGAAGTGATTGGACAATCGCTCCTGACGGGCTCGGAACTCCCCGTCGAGCTGGTTCTGACCGACCAGCCGGAAATGCTTTCGCTCGCCTTGCTGCGGCCAGAGGAAGTCGTGCTGGTCGAGCCGCTCCGCTCGGCTGACCGAGACGTGTGCGGCGACAAAGGCAGTCTAAACGCAGGCGTCTCTTTTGAGCTTCAGGGCTTTCGCGTGACCCTGGCGGCAACCGCCTTCCGCGACTGCGACTCGTTCAAGTCCAAGCTTGCGGAGGTCGCGGCTCACGTGGAGTTGGCCGAACCGTTCGATCGTGTTCGAGCCGCCCTGCGAGAAGCGCACGCCGATCATGCCGACGAGCCGGAGAACGGCCATGTACGCGCAGCGGCCTGAGATTTTACCGTTCGGCGGCGATTCGTTCGCCCTGCGGTGCGATGTGAGCAGTCTCGACGTGCGACTCGCTCATGCTCCCGTCGCTATCCGAGCCATGGCGATTGGGCCGCTTGAAATCGACTCGATTTCGCTGCCGCTGGAGCCGATGGTCGCTCGCAGCAGCGGTTGGCTTTTTCCGGAAGGCGCGGATCTTACGGGGCGCCCGCAAAGGCACCAACCGCCGCCAACCAGATCAGGCCATGCCGCAATTACCGTCCAACCGAACGACGGGCAGCGCGAGGCGCCGAAAGCGACGTGGACGCGAATTCGGCCGCCGCGGGACGTGGTGAAGCTGGAAGACCGGCTCAGCTTGTTGCTGCAGCCGCCGCTGGAGAATCTGCTAGCATCCGAAGCGCTCAGCTTTCCCTGCCGGCCGTTTCCCTACCAGTTGGACGGCGTCGCTTATCTATATCCTCGCCGAGAGGCCGTGCTGGCCGACGAGATGGGCCTGGGTAAAACGATGCAGACCGTGGTGACCGTGCGCTTGTTAGCGCATCAATCGCTCGTTCGGCGGGCCTTGTTGATTTGCCCAAAGCCGCTGGCGACGAACTGGCGACGCGAGTTTGCCCAATGGGCGCCCGAGCTGCCCGTGGCGATTGTTGAAGGAGGACAGGCCCAGCGCGCGTGGATGTGGAAGCAATCCGCCGGCGGCGTGTTGATCGCCAACTATGAACTCGTGGCCCGCGATCGCGATTTCGTCACGGCGCTGCCTGAACCGTTTGACCTGGTGATCCTCGACGAGGCGCAGCGCATCAAGAATCGCGGTGGCGCCACGCATGAGGCGGTCTGCTCAATTCGCCGCACTCGGAGCTGGGCGCTCACCGGCACGCCGATCGAAAACAGCCCGGATGACCTCGTGGGCATCTTCGACTTCGTCGCGCCGGGACGAATACGTCCGCAGATGAAAGTTGGCGCCCTGCGGCGGGCGGTGAGCGATCATGTGCTGCGGCGAACAAAAGACCAGGTGCTCACGCAACTGCCGCCGAAACTCGTCCGCGACGCGGAGCTCTCCCTAACGCCGGAGCAGTGGGAAGCCTACCGACGCGCCGAGGACGACGGCATCATCCATCTGAACGCCATGGGAGAGCAGGTCAACATTCAGCATGTGTTTGAGCTTGTCTTGCGGCTGAAGCAGATTTGCAATTTTGATCCGGCAACCGGCGCCAGCGCCAAGCTCGACCGCCTGGAAGCGGACCTCGAAGAGTGCGCCGCCAGCGGCCGCAAGGCCATCGTGTTCAGCCAGTGGGTCGATACCATTGAAAAGCTGCGAACGCGGCTGGCGCGATTTGGTCCGCTGGAATTCCATGGCCGCATTCCAAGTGCCCAGCGTGAGCGGGTGATTGAACAGTTTCGCAGTGACCGCGACGCCACCGTGCTGCTGATGAGCTATGGCGCCGGCAGCGTCGGTCTGAACCTTCAATTCGCGAGTTATGTGTTCCTTTTTGACCGCTGGTGGAACCCGGCCGTGGAAGATCAGGCGATCAACCGAGCGCATCGCATTGGCGCCGCCGGCCCCGTGACCGTCACGCGGTTTCTCAGCGTGGGAACGATCGAGGAGCGGATCGATCGCGTGCTGACCGAGAAGCGCGAGCTGTTCAGCGCCGTCTTCGACGACGAGCTGACCGCCCCACGAACCGGACTCTCCCGCGACGAGATCTTCGGCCTGTTTAACCTGCGCTTCCCCGACGCCCAGGACCATCGCGCCGCGGCCTGAACTTCGCCTCAACGTCCCAATAGCCCCGACCTAGCTAGGTCGGGGCTGCGGCGCGGTTTGGTTCATGCACTCAAATCGTCGTAGCAGTGAATCAAACGTCTGTTCGATGTGCGCTACATTCGCATCGTCGATCTCGGCGGCACTTTCGCCGACAAATCCCTGCGACCAATGAAGTCGCACGGGCCAGCCGCTGAGCTCCGCCGTTTGATTGACGCGCTGCAGGATGCGCAGGCCCCGGAAGGCGCCCCAGCCGTCGCGGAAAGCAAACCAGCGGCATTCTAGATGTTCAACCGGCCCCGGCTGATTAAGTTGGCCTGTCTTCTTGCCCCGTCGCCTCGCGGACAAAAGCACGCTCAAGCCGGCAATCAGAATCAATGACAAGCCGCTACCTACGGCTAGCTCACTTGTCTCATGACTCAACAAATACGGCGCAAGCAAAAGCCCCTGCCCAGCTGTCGCTAGGACCGCCGACAGAGAGAACCGCGTCGGAAGGTAGTTCAACAATTCCATCGCGATCAGCGCGATCAACATGCCACGCCAAATTCCCGATAGCTCGAGCCGCTGGCCCGAGGGCGCGGCCAGCGCCTGTCCCGCTGGCACGAGCAGCACGATCCACAGTGAAAGCACGATCCACTGCCAGCCGCGGTCTTGTGGGCGCTTCGATCCAAGCACCGCCATGATTGGGCAGAACGTGCTTGCGGCGGCCGCATACCGCAAGAGCGAGCGACTAAACTCCGTTATTTCGTTCGGGAAAACGGCAAGGTAGGTTTCAACCGCGGCGATCGTCAGCGCTGAGACGACGCACCAGGCGACGGGCGCCCTCAGCGTCGAACCCCACACGCGGCGAATTCCCACGGCCGCCAACGCGCCGATGCCCACGGCGAGAAGTACCGCAAGCCAGGCAGAGTCAATCGCGATAACCGCACCAATCGGCAAAGGTATCACCCAGATTACATTCGTCGGACGGCGCGCTTTTGCGGTCGCCTTCTTCTCAAGCGGATCGCCGCGAGCGGCGCCAGCGCCGGTTGTAGCGTTTGGCGCAAGGCGGAAGTGTTCGCAAAGCTGTCGTGTTGCGTTTGCACCACGCGCCGCCGTAACGCATCTTTACACTAGCGACACGAGTGTTGCCCTGGTGCATCATGCCAAGGGCCCCGCCGAAGGACCAGCGACAATGCGTTCAATTCTGCAATTTCTCGCACTCGCCGCGGCGTTGGCGGCTGGCGTCGCCCAGGGGCGGCTGTTCTGGCAAACCTACGGCGCCACCGTTCCTGCCCAGGGCGCCTGCGGATGCGAGTGGAACATCAACCAGGATTACTTCGTCCCCCGCACGTGTGCGGCCGGGCATTACGGCCTGTTCAGCGCCTGCAAGCAGTACCACTACCGTTCGCCCGCCTGCAAATACCTTAGCCCCGTTTATCCCTGCTACTGCACGTGCTACGGACCCTGCCGGTATCGGTGGAAGGACCACGTCTACAAAGAACGCTGCGGCTGCACGCCGCTCGGCGATGAGTACGGGCCTTGGAAGGACATGCAAAAGTGCCCCAAACGCTGCCTGTGCATGAAGAACGAATCGTGCGCTTGCTCGGCCGGTAGTAGCTCCGGCGGCTGCCCAAGCTGCGGCCCCTTGATGACCGGCGAGGCCATCATCGAAGGGCCGCTGTGCCACGTCGAACCGATTGGCGGCGCGGTGCTCGGAAAAATCGCCGCTTTGCCGCAGGCTCAGTCGGGTGGCAGCAACGGCATGAGCATGATGGGTATGGGAATGGGCGGCATGGGAATGAGCGGCATGGGCGGCATGAATGGCATGAGCGGCGGCGGCATGAGCGGCGGCGGCATGAACCCCCTGATGATGAACATGGGCGCCGCCCTGATGGGACCGGCCGGAACACCCACCGTCCCGTCTCTAACTCCGCAGAACCGGATTCCCAAAATTCCAACCCCGCCCGCTGGCGGAACGTCACTGCCGCCGGTTTTTTGAGCTACTCTTGCCGCGGAGTGTAGTGATTAGCGAACCAATTCGGTTTCGGTCGCGGCGAGCGCCAACTGGGGAGTGAGGCGACTCGCGGCGGCCGGAGCCACTACTGAGGCGGGCGGGCTCCATCGCGGGCTCGCCCGCCTTTGATTTTTGGCAGGGTCGCGAGCAAGGGAGAGCGAGGCTCCTGCCCGTCCGGAAGGGCGAAGCTCCTGCCGAGCCGCTGAAGCGCGTACCCGCCACGCGGCTCGGCAGGAGCCTCGCCCTCCCAACGGTTCGCTCGCCAAAATCCGCTTCAGGACAAATGCCCCCCAAGCCGATACATTCCCTATCAAGCGACGGGAGGGCGAAACACTAGTAGTGTTTTGCTTCAGGATAAAGGTCGCGGCAAGACGACGGATCGACTTGCCGCGACCTTTTTATGCGCGCTACGGATGAGTTCGGGCTGACGGCTACTGGCCTGCCACCGGCGGCGTCTGCGTCGCGCCGGCCCGCGACTGCGTGCCGCCAGCCGTTGCCCGGCCGGTCGCCGGCGCTGCGCTGGAAGCGGCCGCCGGCGCCGCCGCCGCTGGGCCGCCCGGTTGCGGCACGGTCCCGCCGAGCTCTTTGAGCGTTTTCTCCGCGTCCTTACGGAACATGAACATGCCGTTGCCGGCCTGCTGCAGCACCTGTTCCAGCGCTAGCTTGGCCTGCTCCTTTTGATTGTTGTGCAGGAAGATTCGGGCAATCAGATACGCCGAATCCGCCGTCAGGTTATTGCGTTGCTGCAGGACGCGCTGCAGGTAATCGCCCGCTTCGCTGCCGCGGTTCAGCTTCGTCAGCACCCAGGCGTATGCCACGTTGGCCTGCGGGTTGTTCGGAAACCGCTGGGCGTTCATCTTCGCATAACTGAGCGCCTTTTCCTGCTGAGCGGGATTGCTGCTGTCGGCCAGGATCAACGCCAATAGATTCGTCGCATCGGCGTTCGTCACGTCGAGGTTCAGCACCTTGGTCAGCGCTTCTTCGGCCGCCTCGGGCTGATTGCGCATCTTGGCGATGACGCCGTCGAGCATCAGCGCCGCGATTGAATTCGGCTGGCTTTTCCGCATCGCGGCCGCGACTTGCTGCGCCTTATCAAGCTGGTCCTGCTGGATCAGCCATTGAGCGTAAGCACGAGCGGTGGCTTCGTTCTTGCCGTCCTCGCGATAAGCGGTCTCGAATGCCTTTTGCGCCTCGGCGATCTTTTTGTCCTGAGCGTAGAGCGAACCGAGCACGACTTGCGGATGCGGCGCCGTCGGCTTCAAATCACGCGCCTTCTTGAACTCGGCCAGCGCCTGGTCCGGCTTGCCCAGGTGATACAGCGTCACGCCGAGCCGCGTGTGGGCGGCGTCGCTGTCCGGATCGATCTTCACCCACTGGCTAAGTAGCGCATTGGCTTCGGCCCATTGCTCCCGGCGCTCGTTCACCGCGGCCAGGCCGGCCAGCGTGCGAATGTTGAAATTCTGTTGACGCTTCGCGTTGTCGTTAAACTTTTCCACATAGCCGCGCGCCTTCTGAAACAGGGCGTCGGCTTCGGTGGTGCGACCCTCGGCAAACGCAAGGTCCGCCAGGAGAAGATAGGCTTCGGGATCGGTCGGATTGTTCTTGACCGTTAGCTCAAGCTGCTGCCGGGCCCGGTCGCCATCGCGGAGGAAGACGAACATCTTCGCCAGCAGCAAATCCACGGGGGGCAGCTTCGGGTACTTCTGCTTCGCCATCGTGAGGTAGTCGCGAGCGCCGGTGAGATCGCCGTTGCGGAACCGCTGGATGGCCTTATCGACTTCGGGATACTCCTGGTTCGAAAGCGACACGGCGTCGCCGATCAAATTCTCGACTGTCAGCGAATCCTGCTGCTTCTCGGCTCCGGCTGCTCCCGCGTTTGGCGCTGTGGCGGCGCCGCCAGGAGCGGAGGCGTCGGTCCCTGGCGCCGCTGGACCCGTTGACCCTGGACCGGCGGCCGGCGCGGCCCCGGCTGGCGCGGCCGCACGCGGGGCCTGGGCAAACAACGCCCCACAACTGAGGGCGAGCCCAGCGCCCAAGACGCCCAGTCCGGCCGCGATTCGATGAGATCGGAAAAAACTCATAAATAACCTTTCCATCGTGTAAGCGCAAAATTAAGAGGCAATCGCCTGGGATCAAACTGAGCAGACAAGGCCCAAGCGGAAGAAGCCGCCGGCCATCACGCGACTAGCCCATTCTAAACGAAAGAAGCCTGCGATTGACACTGCATTCTAAAGTGATAATCCCGCGGGGCTATAGGTGCACCGCCGAGCGTCGCGGTGCGTAGGGGATGCGCAAGGGGTCGCGAGTCTTTTGCGACTGGTGAGTCTCTTTCAAATGCGGAATCGCCAGTCGCAAAAGACTCCCGACCCCGTTCTTGCCCATGCAGGTCGACTCGGAAACTTATGCAGAATATATTGAGTCTCAGGGCTTCGACGTCCTTAGCCCCAGCGCTTGGCATCACCGCGTTTACTCCGTTCGAAGGATACAGCACCGTTGTTCGTCGGGCCGGTCTTTACCCGCGAAATCGCAACGGCGCCCCGCCATTGGCGACTCTATTTTTCGCGGGCCGTGTATGTCGGCTCGCTGTTCCTCCTCGTTTGCACCGTCTGGCTGATTCTCTTCGGCTCCCAGCCGCTGTATAGCCTGGGCGACATGGCGCGATTCGGCGCCGCGGTCTTCGCACTGATCTCGCCGGTACAACTGGCCTTGGCCGTCGGCTTTGCAGCGCTGCTCACAGCTGCGGCTGTGGCTCAGGAGAAAGATCGCCGGACGCTCGACCTGCTGCTCATGACGCGGATGACCAACTCGGAGCTGGTCATCGGCAAGCTCCTGGCGAGCATGCTCTCGGTGCTCGTGTTCATCGTGGCAAGCGTGCCGCTGTTGATGTTGCTGGCTCTGCTAGGCGGCGTCTCGCATCAGCAAGTGGCGCGCGTGACCGGCGTGACGTTAACCGCCGCGCTCGCCGCCGGCAGCCTCGGCTCGGTCATCGCGCTTTGGCGGGAGAAAACATTCCAAACGCTTGCCATGACGGCGCTGGCGCTCATGGTCTGGCTGCTCCTCGGGGAGGCGGTGTCGGCCGGACTCTTCGGCGATTCATTGGGAGGAGCCGCCGCCCGAGAGTGGGGGCAAGCGATCAGCCCGCTGCGAGCCATCGGCGCCGCCGCTCAAGCGACGACGAGCGACGTCGCGATGCTGCCCGCCGCACCCTGGCTGGGCGATTCGCCCCGCTTGTTCATGATCCTGTCCGCCGCGCTTGCCGTGCTGCTCAACCTCATCGCCATCGCGCGCGTCCGTGTGTGGAACCCCACGCGCGAAACGCGGCCCGCCACCGACGAAGAGTCGCCCGAGGCTTCCGAAGCCGCCGCCGGCAAGTCGGCCGGCCGCGACATTCATGCGGCGCCCGGCCGTACGCGCACCGTTTGGGACAATCCGATCTTGTGGCGGGAAATTTGCACCTGGGCGTACGGCAAGAAAGTGGTCGTCGTGCGGCTGGCCTATCTCGCCATTTTCGCCGCCTGCGCCGTCACGGCGTTCGGCGCCTTAAAAAGCGAAGCGCCCGTTTACAGCGGCACGCTGCCTGCCGCGGTGGGCGCTCTGACTCCGCTGTTTGCCCTTGGGCTGGTGCTCATCAACGCGCTGGCGGTGACATCGCTGACCAACGAGCGTGACTCTAAGGCACTCGATTTGCTCCTCGTCACCGATCTGACGCCCAAGGAGATCATCTTCGGCAAACTAGGCGGCATTTTGTACAACGCGAAGGAAATGATCGTGCTGCCGGCGCTCTTGTGCCTCGCCCTCTGGTCCTACGAACATCTCAGCGCCGAAAACCTCGTCTTCGTGCTGCTGTGTTTAGCAACGCTGAACGCGTTCGTTGCCATGCTTGGCGTCCACGCGGGCATGACCTACCCGAACTCACGCACCGCCGTCGGCGTGAGCCTCGGCACGCTGCTGTTCTTGCTACTGGGCGTGGCGGTGTGCATGAGAATGATGATTGCGTTTCAAGCAAGCTTCGATAAGCAGTTCCTGGCATTCGCGGCGTTTATGCTTGGCGGTGGACTGGGATTGTTCCTGGCACTCGGCCGCCGCAATCCGTCGCAAGCCATTTGGTGGGCGTCGATCCTCGCGCCCATCGCCACGTTCTACGTGATCTCCACTTTCCTGCGGTCAGGATACGGCGCCGCCGCGCTCGTGACGATCGCGATGTACGGCTATGCGACGGCCGCCTTGCTCATCCCCGCGGTCTTTGAGTTCGACATCGCCACCGGCCGCACGACGGCGAAAGACATTTAGCTTTTCCATCAGCCGCGGAAATCCAGATCCATTGCTCCACCCGCCGCAATGATTCAAGAATTCGGCCTTTTTTTCCTGCCGATGATCGTCCTGACGGCCGCGTCGGCGTTCTGTTCGTGCTCCGAGGCGGCCCTCTTCTCGCTGCAGGCTGAAGACCGCCGCAAGCTCCAGCGCGGTAACGCCGCCCAGCGCGCCGCCGTCGAACTCTTGTACCGCCCCGACCGGCTGCTCACGGCCATTCTGTTCTGGAATCTGCTGTTCAGCTTCGGCTTCTTTGTGCTTGCCTCGTATGTCGAGTACAAGCTGCACGACCAGGGCCGCGGCCGCGAGTCGTTCATCGTCATGGCGGCGTCGCTGTTCATCATGATCAGCTTTGGCGAAATGCTGCCCAAGACAATCGGCGTGCAGCAGCCGCGGCTCATCGCCAGCGTTGTGAGCTTTCCGCTTGCCGCACTGGTGCGCGCGCTCGATCCGGTGACGCCGTTTTTCACGTCGGCCAACAACCTGCTGCAGCGGATTTTCCTGCCGCGCATCGAGCGCGAGCCGTACTTGGAAATCTCCGACCTCGAGCGGGCCATCGAGCTTTCGACGAAGGACGCCAAGCTTGCCGCGCTGGAGCAATCGGCGCTGCGGAATCTCGTGCTGCTCTCGGAACTCTCCGCCGAAGAGATCATGCGGCCGCGCAACCAGTATGAGTTGTATCAGGCCCCGGTCCACTTGGAACAACTTCAAGGCGAGTTGCCGCCGGGCGGGCACCTGCTCATCACGGAAGAGGAGAGCGAGGACGTTGCCGCCGCGATTCCACTGAAGCAACTTTCGGCCGTTCCGCGGCATCACCTGGAACAGTTCGCCCAGCCGGTGGTCTACGTGCCGTGGTGCGCGACTGTGGCTTCCATTCTTGAGCAGCTGCGCCGCCAGCAGCGCGAGGTCGCGGCCGTGGTCAACGAGTACGGCGAGACAATCGGCATCGTCACGCTGGAAGACATCATGGAGACGATCTTCGAGGAAGAATCCAGCCGTAGCGCGCGGCTGCTGGCCACCTCGTCGATCGTGCCGGCGGGCAAGGATTGTTTCCTCGTGACCGGCATCACGAACCTGCGACGACTGAGCCGCCACTTCGACGTCCCGTTGGAGCCGTCGCGCAGCGTGACGGTCGCCGGCGTGTTGCAGGAGCAGTTGCAGCGCATCCCCGCGGCCGGCGATTCGCTGCTGTGGAGCGGCTTTCACTTCGTGGTGCTTGAATCCGACGAGCCCGGCGACGCCGGCGGCATGAAGGTGCAATTGAAAGTCCCGCCCGCAGGAGGGCCACTGCCATGATTCTGGGAATCATCTTGCTCGTCGTCGCGCTGGCGATGGCGGCGTTTTTCGCCGGAACCGAAACCGGGTTCTATCGGCAGAGCCGCCTCCGGCTGGTCACCGAAGCCATGTCCGGCGACCGCCGCGCCCGCCTGCTGCTGTGGTTCACCAACCAGCCTTCGATCTTTGTCGCCACGGCGCTGGTCGGCGCCACGATCGGCAACGACCTGTCGTCCTACGCCGTCGTGATGCTCACCGACCGGCTGTTTCCCAACGGCGGCATCATCGTCGCCACGCTGCCGCCGCTGTTGGTGAGCCTGATAATGTTCATCGGCGGCGACCTGTTCCCCAAGAACGTCTTCTACAATGCGCCCAACCGACTGATGCACCGCTGTGTACCGGCCGTCGCGGTGGCGGCGGTGCTGTTCGCGCCGGTCACGTTCGTCCTCTGGCTGCTCAGCCTGGCGTTGCGGGTGGTGACGAGCGAACGCCCCGAGGAATTACGGTTGCGGCTAGCTCGCCGCGAGCTGAACCTGATGCTGGTCGAAGGCTCCGAAGCCGGCATTCTGCGGCCGATTCAACGCACGCTCGCGCAGAACATGCTGGCGATGGCCGGGCAACCGGTGCGGAACTTCGCGTCCCCCATCGGCCGCGTCGTGCGCGTGACGACCACGATGCCGCGCAGCGACATCCTGCGCATCGCTCAGCGGCATCGCCGGACGCTGTTGCCGCTGGAGGACGCCCACGACAAGCGGAAGCTGCTTGGCTTCATCCGCACGGTCGACTTGATCTTGTCGGACGACGAAGCCGGCTTGCAGCCGCGTCCGT
The DNA here is from genome assembly GCA_025935855.1 of Pirellulales bacterium. Classification (GTDB taxonomy): domain Bacteria; phylum Planctomycetota; class Planctomycetia; order Pirellulales; family Lacipirellulaceae; genus Lacipirellula. Next base: position 14,543 of record JAICUM010000045.1, read on the forward strand.
TTGTTGAGCTCTCAGAGAACGAGACGTTCCTTTCGGCGCTCGGCAAGCTCGGCGTCGCGCAGGACGCGCTTGGCCATGTGGTGAACGCCGCCGGGAAGACCATCGGCTTTGTCACCGGGCGGGAGCTGCGGGCGGCGTTGTTGGGGGCTCCTTGAAATACTTCACTTTCTGTCGCGTTGTGTGTTTTTGGTGACATAAATCTCAAGGCTTTGTTCCCAACCGGGGCGACTTGCGCCGTCGGCTGATTTTGAGTTGCCTTTTGTCCTTTTAGGGCTTGTGTCTCCGAGCAAAGAGGGGGGGCGCCGTCCCATAATCCTTGCTGCCTTGCGATTACGCCTTGCCAGGAAATGGGTTAGGCAGCGAGAGATTTGGGCCTCTCTTTCCACGGTGGGCTAAACGGCGGCGGTTAGGCGCGATGCAAGTTGTGGCGGTAATTGAGGTTGTTTGGCCTTCATGCGAGGGTCGTTCGGTCGAGGCCATGGATACAAAATGGAACATGCTGCGCGATGCGGCGCGCGGGAGCATTCAGGCCTTACAGCTCCAAGAGCTGAGCAGCGCTCACGATAATAAGATGTCAAAGAACTGGGATTCAGTTGTACACTACATAGCGATGAGACGCAATGGTTTTATTGGGCCAGAGACTAAAGTTGCCGTTGAGCGCGTTGGCATTTAATACTCTGCTCAGCATCTGGGATTGGAGCGAGTGGGGGGCGCCGAATGGAATTCGTAGCGGCATTTTTTGATTTTTCAATCGCCACGACGACC
>JAICUM010000434.1 GCA_025935855.1 Pirellulales bacterium
CGCAAGATCGCCCCCCCGAGTATTGCAGTTGGCGGGTTCGGGAGTCTTTTGCCACGGGGTAGATATTTCTGGTAGGAGATTCTCCAGACCCAAACGACACCCGACCCCTTTGAGTTCCCACCCCATGCCGGTCAACCTGTCGCCATCGCAACCAGTCGAGTAAACTGGCGTGTTTTCACCGCGCCGTGCGTGCCGCTCTCGCCGCACGGCTCAAGGAACGCTCCATGGAAGCAGGCATCGTCGGACTCCCCAACGTCGGCAAAAGCACGCTGTTTAACGCCCTCACGGCGGCGGGCATCCCCAGCGAAAACTACCCCTTCTGCACGATCGAGCCGAACGTCGGCGCCGTGGCCGTGCCCGACCCCCGGCTGGCCCGGCTCAACCAGCACATTCCCACGCAAAAAATCGTCCCGGCCGTCCTGAAGCTGGTGGACATCGCGGGCATCGTCCGCGGCGCCTCCGAGGGCGAGGGCCTGGGCAACCAGTTCTTGTCGCACATCCGCATGGTGGACGCGATCCTGCACGTGGTTCGCTCGTTCGACAACGGCGACGTGGTCCACGTCGAGGGAAGCGTCGATCCGATCCGCGACGTCGAAACGATCGACACCGAGCTGATGCTTGCGGATTTGCAATCTGTCGAGGGGATGCTCGACCGCGCCAAACGAATGGCCCGCACCGGCGACAAGGACGCCAAGCAACGGGTCGAGGTGCTCGAAGAGTGCAACGCTCGGCTGGCCGCAGGCAAGCCAATCCGCGGCCTGGAATACCAGGACGAAGCCCGGGCGAAGATTCTCCGCGAGCTGCAACTGCTCACCGCCAAGCCGGTGCTGTACGTGGCGAATGTCAATGAGGACGACCTCGCGGGAAACAGCCCGCACGTCCAGCGATTGCGCGAGCGCGCGGCCGCCGAGGGCGGTTCGGTCGTGCCGGTGTGCGCCCGGCTGGAATCGGAATTGGTGGAGTTGGATGAAGCCGAACGCAAGGAGATGCTTGAAAGCATGGGCCTTGAGGAGCCGGCCCTCGCCGTGCTCGCCCGCGCGGCGTACAAGCTACTCGGGCTGCAAAGCTTCTTCACCGCCGGCGAAAAGGAAATCCGCGCTTGGACGATCCCCATCGGCGCCACGGCGCCACAAGCGGCGGGAGCGATACACACCGACTTTGAACGCGGCTTCATCCGGGTGGAAGTTTACTCGGTGGACGACTTGGACCAATACAAGAGCGAAAAGGCTATCCGCGAAGCCGGCAAACTCCGCGTCGAAGGCAAGAACTACGTCATGCAGGACAGCGACGTGTGCCATTTCCTGTTCAATGTGTGATAAACGACAGAAGTCTTTTGCCGCGAATCACGCGAACCGTCGCGAATAAGATCGAACTAGAGTTCACGACTTATCCGTGCCATCCGCGAAATCCGCGGTCAATCTTCTTCCTTCTTCCATGAACAAGCCCGCCCCTGATACGTCTGGCAAAGCCGCCGCCCAGAAAGGCTCCGGCTTCGGCTGCCTGATCGTCTTCGCGCTGCTGTTCGCGGCGGGCGGCACGGGCATCGGAGCTCTCGCGGTACACGATGTCTGGCTTTGGGTGCAGTCGCGGCATTGGATCGAAACGCCGGCGAGGCTGCATGCGGCAAAGTTGGAAACGCATCACGACAGCGACGGCGGCAACACGTTCGAAGCCACGGCCACCTACGGTTACACCTTCAAGGGCCGTCGCTATCAAAGCCAGCGCATCGCGCTCCAAACCGGCGCCGACAACATCGGCAGCTACCAGCGCGACCGCGTCGCGGAGCTCAAAGCCGCGCTGCAGCGGGGCGGCAAATTCCGCTGCTACGTGAATCCCGACGATCCCAGCCGGTCGGTTCTCTTCCGCGACCTGCGCGGCGGCTTCCTCGCGCTCAAGCTCACGATGGCTCTACTCTTCGGCCTCGTCGGCTTTGGATTGCTCATCGGCGCCGTGATCGCTCGGCGAAAAGAAAAGCGAAAGGAAGGCGTCGCCGCCGAGGCGCCGGATGCACCGTGGCTCTGGCGAGACGATTGGAAGACGGGCCGCATTCGAACGACCGCCGGCTACGATGCGCTGTTCGTCACCCTGTTCGCGTTCTTTTGGAACGCCATCAGTTGGCCGGTATTTCTGATAGGCTTGAACGATCGCCAGAAGGCGCCGCTGCTGGTGGTCGGCGCGTTTCCGCTCATCGGCTGTGGGCTGATGGCCTGGGCCGCGTACGTCTGGCTGCGGCGATTGAAGTGGGGCGTCTCCGAGTTCGAAATGGCGGCCGTGCCGGGCGTCATCGGCGGGCCGCTGGCCGGGTTCATTCATGCGCCGGCCGGCATCCAGCCGGCGGACGGATTTGTGCTGCACCTGCGCTGCGTTCGACGAACCAGCGACGGCGAAAACACTTCCGAAAAAACGATCTGGGAAGACGAGAAGCGGATCGTCCGCGATCTGACGACCTCCGACGGCCAGCATACGCTGATCCCCGTGCAGTTCACCATTCCGCACGACCAGCCGTCCAGCGGCGATCCCGTCAAGTGGAAGCTCCGCGCCCAGGCGAAGGTGACCGGCGTCGATTACAACGCCGAGTTTGAAGTGCCGGTCTTTCGCACCGCGGCCAGCTCGCCGCAAGTTCCAGCCGATGTCGAGAAATCCGCCGACCGTTATTCGCCGCCCGTCCCGTTTGCCGAGTTGGTCCAGTGTCTCGGCGCCCGCCTGGAAGAGGACTTTCCCGATCGCCGCACGATTTATTTTCCGATGCTGCGCAACCGCGGCATGATCGGCGTGCTCGGATTTATCACGGCCATCTGGATCAGCATCTGCGTCGGCATTTGGATGAGCAGCGCGCCGCTCATTTTTCCCATTGTGTTTGGCTTGTTCGGTGCATTACTCGTTGGCGCACTCGTCTATGCGATCTTCCAGCGCACGCGCATCACCTTCGGCAAAAACGGGCTCGTGCTCACTTGGCGCGTCCTGGGGCCCGAGCGGCGCCGCGAGTTCGGACCCAAGGAAATTTCCAGCGTCGAGGTGGCGCCCTCGGGCACGCAATCCGGCAGCAAGACCTTTTGGAAGTTGACAGCGAACGCTCACGACGGCCGCTCGCAAACGCTCATCAGCGAGCTTCCCAACCGCAGCGACGCCCAGCAACTAGCTAACGAAATCGAAAAGTCGCTCGGCGTGCAAGGCGGCGAAAGTTCAGCCATCTCGCTGGAAAGCGAGTTGCCCGCCGACCTCCGCTGATTAAGCTAAGGCGACGCCCGTTGAATTCCGCACCGCGGTTGTCGCCGCCAGGGTGCCACTGGCATTTTGCCAGTGAGAAGTGCCAAGCGAGTACCCACTTCAGCACTCGCCGCGGCGAGCGGCACCCAGTTCGATTCGCTTTCTAAACATCAATAAATGATCCTGCGTGGCGCGACCCGTTTATTAGTTCCCAGAACGACAATCATGAACATCACGAAAAAACTGCTCTTCACGGTATTTGCCTTCGCCGCCGGCATTGCCGTTGCCATGGCAAACGCCGACGACCGCCTCGACATGATCTGGCCCAAGCGGATCAAGCCCGGCGACACCGTGGCCGTCGTCGCGCCCGCCGGTCCAGTCGAACACAAGACGCTCGACCTGGGCGTCCAGCGCATCAAAGACCGCGGCTACAAGGTGAAGATGCGTGACGACATTTATGATATCTACGGCTACCTCGCCGGCACGGACGAGCGCCGTGCCAAAGAGCTGATGGACGCCTTCCTCGACCCGGAGGTGGACGCCGTCATCACCGCCCGCGGCGGCTACGGCGTCATGCGGATTCTCGACCGGCTCGATTACGAAAAAATCCGCCAGCACCCCAAAGCGGTGCTCGGCTACAGCGACATCACCGCCCTGCACGCCGCGCTCAATCGCAAGGCGGGCCTCGTCTCGTTCCACGGCCCCGGCCCCGCCTCCGGCTTCGGCACGGAAGAAGGCCCCACCGACTTCACTGTGAAGTACCTCATCCAAGCCTTGGAGGATGAAGGCGAGACTCCTGGCGAGCCCGCTTCAGCGGGCGGGTACACGGTCGAAGTCCCCGAAAACGTCGCCAAAGTCGATTCCTACGGCAAAGGCAAAGCCCAAGGCCGCCTCACCGGCGGCAACCTCTCGATGATCTCCGCCATCGAAGGCACGCCCTACGCCCTCGATTGCCACGACGCCATCCTGCTCATCGAGGACGTGAACGAAGCCCCGTACCGCATCGACCGCATGCTACGGCAACTGGAGCTAGCCGGCCAACTAGATCAGGTGCGCGGCGTGGTGCTCGGCCAATTCACCACCGAGTACGTCCGCGAAGACAAGCTCACCGACGACGCCCGCTTCGATACTCAAGGCGTGCTCAAGCAGTACTTCGAACACGCCGGCATTCCGGTGCTCGTGAACTTCCCCATCGGCCACCAAAAGCAAAACTGCACGCTGCCGCTGGGCGCGCAGGTGGAAATTGACGCCGA
>JAICUM010000581.1 GCA_025935855.1 Pirellulales bacterium
CCGACCGCGTCCCGAAAGCGGGCCAGCTCCGGGCGGCTGGCGTCCACCTTCACGTACTTGTCGGTGTACTCGGACTTCAGGGCTTCGGCGGTCGTCGAAAACATGATTCTTGGCCTGGCGTCGGGCGGCGAAGCGCGGAGAAAACTGAATTCTGGCGGAAAAACGCCCGCCTCGCAATGAGGGGCTAAGACGAAGGGGTCGGGAGTCTTTTGCGACTGGAGAGCTTCCATGCAAAATCGTAATCCCCCACTCCGTGCGGCTCCCCCGCGCCGACCGAGGTTTTTCGTTGTCAGCCGCCCCGGCTCACTTCATAATCGCGGCGAAGACATATCGTGTTTCTCAAGGCAATCCAAAGGCGGGGCTTCAGCCATGCGACGAATGAACGTTAGCGACTCTGTGAAAGTTATTCGAGCGGCGGCATTCTGCATCGCCGCAGTCACGATGCTCGCCGGCAGCAGAGGCTCCGCCCAGGAATACCTCACCGGCATCGAGTGGCAAAAGCCGCCGGTGGTCACGCCGGGCAAGTCCTGCGGCGATCATCCGTCCGACGCGATCGTGCTGTTCGACGGTAAGGACCTCTCCGCCTGGAAGGGCGGCGAGACCTGGAAGGTCGCCGACGGCGTGGCCACCGTCGGCTCGAACGACATCGAAACCAAACAGCACTTCGGTAACGCCCAGCTCCACATCGAATGGTCCGCCCCCACGCCGCCCAACGGCCACAGCCAAGGCCGCGGCAATAGCGGCGTGTTCTTCGGCTTGTACGAGCTGCAAGTGCTCGACTCCTACCAGGACGAAACCTACTACGACGGCCAGGCCGCCGCGATCTACAAGCAGCACCCGCCGATGGTGAACGCCATGCGTCCCCCCGGCGAGTGGAACGTGTACGACATCGTGTGGACGGCCCCGCGGTTCAAGCCCGACGGCAAGCTCGAGTCGCCGGCGTACATTACGGTCCTCCACAACGGCGTCCTGGTGCAGAACCACTTCGCCCTGCTGGGCGACACGCCCTACAATCGCCCGCCGCAATACGTCCCGCCCACCGAACTGCCGGTGCGCTTGCAGAACCACGGCAATCCGGTGAAGTACCGCAACATCTGGATCCGTGAGTTGAAGGAGCCGCAAGGCAAGCACGTGCGCGAGCCGTTCATGCGCCAGGGCGATAAAGAGACGCCGGTGAAGCAAGCGGCGTGAGCCACGACGCCTTAACGCTTCGGACGCTTAATCAGCCTCAGCGGCGATCCAGTATTGCCATCGCAAGGTCGCGGGCAGGTGGCGCGGAAGCTCCGTGAGCGGCTCGAATAAGCGAGCACGCGATCTCTCATGTGCGGCGCTAATTTGAAATCGATGTGATTTCGGCGGCAAGCCGTGACCTGGGCCTATCGTTGGAGAAATAAATGCGATGTAGGGCTCCCGGCTGAGCATCGCGGCGCCCGAGCTCACTTCCGGAATCGAGCGGAAGGGCATATCCACCCACGACGCCTCGCCGAGCGTGTGGTACGTGAAGCCAAGCGGAAGCGGCGCGGTGCGTACCCGCGCTGCAAAATCGAATTCAATGCACGAAACCACTGCCTGAGAATCTGTCGCATCGGTGCCCCGGTCGGCATTAAACACCGGTGGACGAATGACGCGGACGGTTGCGGACCAGTGAGCCTGAGAAGCCGCCCCCGTCAGCGTCAGTTGCTTGCCATTTGAATCAGGCAGTTCGCGAATCTCCTGCACCGGCGGGCTGACAGGCCACCCTTCGTCCGAAAGCTCGTGAATGGAAACGGCAATCGCTATCGCTTGGCTTCCATTGATGACATAAATCGTATGCCGATAGTGTTCGCCTTCCCACTCGAAAAGAACTCGCACCCCCTGACCGGCTTCATCGACCGCGTCGAGCTGATAAGACTCGCGGCTCATACCTCGTCTTCTTCCACCGGCTGCCCCGCGCGCCACCGCAGCGTCGCGTCGAGAAAGCCCTGAATGTCGCCGTCCATCACCGCGTGGAAGTTCCCCTGGCCGTACTTCGTCCGGGCGTCCTTCACGCGCTGGTCGGGGTGCAAAAAGTAATTGCGAATCTGCGAGCCAAATCCCGTCTTTGCCTGCTGCTGGTACTTCGCCGCCTCAGCCGCTTCACGTTTCTCTTCCTCCATCCGCGCCATCCGGGCGCGAAGCATCTTCCAAGCCGTGGCCCGATTCTTGTGTTGTGAGCGCTCGCTTTGGCACTGCACCACGATTCCCGTCGGAAAGTGCGTTAGCCGAATGGCGCTGGACGTCTTGTTCACGTGCTGCCCGCCGGCGCCGCTCGCCCGAAACGTATCCTCGCGAATGTCGCTGGGATCGATTTCAATTTCCGCGTTGTCGGAAATCTCCGGCGACACATCCACAGCGGCGAAGCTCGTCTGCCGCTTCCCTTCCGCGTTGAACGGGCTGATCCGCACCAGCCGGTGCATCCCGGTCTCGCCCTTGAGATACCCGTAAGCCATCGGCCCGCGCACCGCAATCGCCGCGTGGTTGATGCCGGCTTCCTCATTGTCCTGCCGGTCGATCAGCTCCACGGCGTAGCCGTTCTTCTCGGCCCACATGAGATACATGCGCAGCAGCATCTCCGCCCAATCGTTGGCATCGGTTCCTCCATCGCGGGCGTTGATCGTCAGCAGGGCGCCGACCGCGTCGTGGGGGCCATTCAGCAGGGCCTTGAGCTTCAGGTCCTCCAGCAGCTTTTCCAGCCGCTGCACCTCGCCGGGAACTTCCGCCGCGAAGGACTCATCCTCGCGGGCCATTTCGAGCATGGCCTCGAGGTCGTCGAGCGACTTGGTCGCCTCTTCAAGCGGCTTGATGATGGCCGCGAGGGACTTGCGTTCGCCGACGCGCTCCTGGGCCCGTTCCTGGTTGTTCCAGAAGTCGGCCGCCGCCATCTCCTGGTCGATGGCCTTAATGCGGGCTTGCTTGGCAGCGTAGTCAAAGAGAGTCCCGCAGTTGAACGATCGTCTGGCGGATCGCTTTCGCGCGGTCGTACCACTGGCTGTCCAACATCGGCAAGACTCCTGGGAGATGAAGGGGTCGGGAGTCTTTTGCCACTGGCGACTTTCCCCCGGGTCGATCCACCAAGTGGCAAAAGAC
>JAICUM010000478.1 GCA_025935855.1 Pirellulales bacterium
TGCGGCTCCGACAGGATCCGCACAAAATCCTCTTTCGTAAGGTCTTCCAGCTCCACGCGGATCGGGAACCGCCCCTGCAGCTCCGGCATCAAATCCGACGGCTTCGTGGTGTGAAACGCCCCAGCGGCGATGAACAGGATGTGGTCGGTGCGAATGTACCCGTACCGCGTTTGCACCGTCGTCCCTTCGACAATCGGCAGCAAATCCCGCTGCACCCCCTGCCGAGAAACGTCCGCCCCGCGGCCCCCTTCGCTGGCCACGACCTTGTCCAGCTCATCGACAAAGATGATCCCGGTGTTCTCCGACAGCTCGATCGCCTCGGCGTTCACCTTCTCCTTGTTGATGAGCGACTCCGTCTCCTGCTCCAAGAGCACGCGACGAGCCTCGGCCACCGTCATCTCCCGGCGCACGACGTTCTTCGGCAGGATCTTTTCGAACATCCCCTGCAGATCGATGTCCATGCCGGCCTCCCCGGGGCCCATCCCGGGAACCACCATGGCCTGGACCTTCTGCTCGACGCGGATCTCGACCTGCCGGTTTTCCAATTCGCCGCCCAGAAGCATCGCCCGCATCTTCTCCCGAGTCCGCTCGTACCGTTCCGGCGTCTCACCGCTTTCGACGCCCACCTCGAACGCCGCCGGCGCGGGAGCAAGCAGGTCCAGCAGCCGCTCGGTCACGCGCCGCTTCGCCTCCTCCTCGACCTTGGCCATCTCCTTCTCGCGCACCAGGCCAATGGCATTCTCGATCAGCTCGCGAATCATGCTCTCCACGTCGCGGCCGTAGTAGCCGACCTCGGTGTACTTGGTCGCCTCGACCTTAATGAACGGCGCCCCGGTCAGCCGCGCGAGCCGCCGGGCAATCTCCGTCTTGCCGACGCCGGTCGGGCCGATCATGAGAATGTTCTTCGGCGCGACTTCCTTGCGCAGGTCATCGTCGAGCTGCTGCCGCCGCCAACGGTTCCGCACCGCCACGGCGACGGCCCGCTTGGCATCTGCCTGGCCGACGATGTGACGGTCGAGCTCGACAACGATTTCCCGCGGCGTAAGGTTCTTCACGGAAGTTCTTCGATCACGAGGTTGCGATTGGAATACACGCAAATGTCGCCGGCGATTTCCAGAGCGTTGTGAACAATCTCCGCGGCGCTCAGCGAGCTGTGGGCGACCAGCGCCCGCGCCGCCGCGAGCGCGTAGTTGCCGCCGGAGCCGATGCCCAGAATGCCGTCGGACGGCTGAATCACGTCGCCGGTGCCGGACACGAGCAGCGTGTTCTTGGCGTCCACGACCGCGACGAGGGCCTCGAGCCGCCGCAGCGCCCGATCCATCCGCCAGTCCTTCGCCAGTTCCGTACACGCCCGCGCCAGATTCGCGGGGTAATCCTTCAGCTTCGCTTCGAGCCGTTCCATGAGCGCAAATGCATCCGCCGCCGCCCCGGCGAAGCCGACCAACACCTGGCCGTCCATCAGCTTGCGGATCTTCACCGCGTCGCTTTTGACGACGGTCTGGCCCATCGTCACCTGCCCGTCGCCGCCCATCGCGACGTGGCCATTGTGGCGAACGGTAAGAATCGTGGTCGAGCGGATTCGCATGGCGGTGCTGGACGTCGTGTGGATCGATCGCGAAGCGTCGAAAACCGCTTCAATTACCATTGTCCAGACACTCCCGGCCGGCACTAGGGGGCAGTATTCTGATGGCATGAGCGACCAATCTTCGCCACCGACCTGCCCTGCCCCGCTGCCACGCAGCCCGGAGCTAATGCGTGCCTACGACACAGGCCTCGTCGTCGTCGATATGCAGGAGCGACTGCTCAAGGCCATCCCCGATGCCGCCCGGATCACCTGGAACTGCCGCCGGCTGATCGACGGGGCGAGAGTCCTCGGCGTGCGAACAGCGGCGACTGAACAGAACCCCGACAAGCTGGGCAAGACGGCCGCCGAGTTGACGGCCCGTCTCGAAAGCACGCCGCACGCGAAAGTGGCCTTTAGCTGCGGCGCCTGTGGCGAGCTCTTCGCACCTTGGAGGGACGACGGCGTCCACCGCGCCCTCTTATGCGGAATTGAAACGCACGTCTGCGTACAGCAAACGGCCCTCGACCTGCTCGCCGCCGGCTTCCAGGTGTTCATCGCCGCCGACGCCGCCGGCTCGCGCTCGCGGCTCGATTACGAAATCGCCCTGCGGCGGATGGACTCCTCAGGCGCGACCATTACCACCACTGAAGCCGCGCTCTTCGAATGGTGCGAGCGCGCCGGCACGCCCGAGTTCCGCCAAATCAGCGCGCTGGTTAAGGAATCGCCGCCCGCCGATTGACCGCGCAACGGCTTTAAGGCGCACCGCTCGGCGCCGGCTGCGGATTGCTCTCCGCCGGCTTCGAACCGTTCTCTGAGGGCTGCGAGTCCTTCGGCGGCGACGAAAATTCTTCCTTCCCCTTCTCCACCCCCGCCTTCACGGCCTCCGCGCCTTTTTTCACATTCTCCTTCGTATCGTCGGCGGCCGCCTTCGCCGCTTCGCCTGTCGCGTGCACCGCGTCCTTGGCCTTCTCCTTTGTCTCGGCGCTGCAGCCACCGAGAAAAACCAGCGATGTCGCAAGCAACACAACCTTACGCATGATTAGCTCCGGAATAACGCTCGATGCGAGTTTTCCCCTTTGACCAATCCTAAAGCAACAGACATGCCGCGGCTACCGACCTCGAAACCCTTGCGACCTGCGGCTGATAAGCACAGCAGTCGGGCGGGCACACGTCATGGCTCGCCCCCAGGTTTCCTAATGCCAGCCGCCGGGCGTCATTCGTGCGCTCTTGAATCAACTCCCGGATCATCCGGACAAAACGGGGATGCGTGCCCACGGTCGGAGTTCGATGCATGCGAATCCCGTGTCGATCGCACAGGGCCTTCGCCTCGGTATCGAGGTCGTACAGGACCTCCATGTGGTCCGACGTAAAACCCACCGGCACGATGATCAGTTCGCTTAAGCCGGCCGCGTCGTGCAATTCCTTGATCCGGTCACAGACATCCGGGGCAAGCCAGGGCTGCTGCGGCGGACCGCTGCGGCTCTGATACACCAGTTCCCAGCGATCGGACGTTACGCCGGCGCCCTCGGCCACCAGCCGCGAAGCCTCACGCAGTTGCTCCTCGTAGCGGGAAGTCGCCGCCATGCTCGTTGGGATGCTATGAGCGGTGAACAGCATCCTGGCGTCGGCTCGCCGCTCCGCCGGCAGGCCGGCCAAGACCTCGCGCAGCGACTCCACCATCGGCTCGATAAAGCCAGGGTGATTGAAGAAAGCCCGCAGCTTCTCCACCTGAGGAGCCGCCGGCCCAACCTGCGCCTGGGCCGCTGCAATATTCTCCCGATACTGCCGGCATCCGGAATACGAGCTATACGCGCTCGTAAAGAACCCGAGCGCCCGCTTCACGCCGTCGCGAGCCATCTGGGCGAGCGTCTCCGGCAGCAACGGATGCCAGTTCCGGTTGCCCCAGTACACGGGTAGCCGCGGTCCATGCTCCGCCAGTTCCCGTTCGAGGGCCGCCTTCAGCCGGCGGTTCTGCTCGTTCAGGGGGCTCACGCCGCCGAAGTGGTGGTAATGCTCCGCCACTTCAAGCATCCGCTCGCGCGGCACATTCCGCCCGCGAAGCACGTTCTCTAAGAACGGCAAAACGTCGTCCGGCTTTTCTGGCCCGCCGAATGAAACGATGAGCACGGCGTCATACGGCAATGACGAATGACGAATGTCGAATGACGAATCTGGCAAAAACGCCGTTTCGTCATTCGTCATTCGTGAATTCGTCATTTCACAATGACCCCGACGGGACTCGAACCCGTGTTACCGGCGTGAAAGGCCGGTGTCCTAGACCGCTAGACGACGGGGCCCTGGCCTTTATCCCGCGACTGCACGGCTTCAGGTGCATGCGAAAGGCGAACCCGTCATTGTGCGGCGGTACGCGCCATCGTCAAGAGCGGCGCGTCGCCAGCCCAACTGGCGCGGCGTCTAA
>JAICUM010000030.1 GCA_025935855.1 Pirellulales bacterium
CCGACGTGCTCAACGAGGAGGCGCTCGAATTCGTCAACCGCAAGCACGAAAAACCGTACTTCCTGTACCTCTCGCACAAGGCGATTCATCCGGAAGCCTATCAGGGGCCGGACGGTAAGCTCTCGGACCCGACGCTCTCGAACTTCATTCCGGCTCCTCGTCATCGCAACCTTTACGAAGGCGCGAAGATTCCGCGCCGCAAGAACTACGCTATCGTGCCGACCGACAAGCCGGCGCTCATGCAGAAACTCGAGGGCGTGCCGCCGCTGAGCCCGGAGACCGTTAGCAGCGACAAGACCATTCTCAACCGCCTGCGGATGCTTGCCGCCGTGGATGAAGGCGTGGGCCAGATTCTGCAAGCGCTGGAAAAGAACGGTCAGCTCGACAACACGCTCATCGTGGCCGCCGGCGATCACGGGTATTTCTACGGTGAACACTGCCTGAGCGTGGAACGCCGATTGGCTTATGAGGAAAGCATCCGTATCCCACTCATCATGCGGTATCCCCCGCTGATTGCCGCTGGGACGGCCCCCGAGCCGCTAGTGCAAACCACCGACTTGGCGCCGACGTTCGTTGGCATTGGCGGCGGCGAGCCTCAGTCCCAATATCAGGGCAAGTCAGTCGTTCCTCTGCTCAAGGGCGAGACGCCCGGGAATTGGCGCAAGTCAATCTTCGTCGAGTACTTCTCCGATACCGTGTTTCCACGCGTTCACAAGCTCGGCTACCAGGCTGTTCGCACTGATGGCTGGAAGTACATCCATTACACGGATCAACCTGGAATGGACGAGCTCTACAATCTCGCGAAGGACCCCTACGAGTTGCACAATTTGATCAACGAATCGAGTTCGGCGCTGCCGCTTAAGACTTTGAAGGCAGAATTGGATCGCGCCCTCAAGGCCACGGCAGCGAAGTAGTCACGGCTCCTTTCACCAGGGTTTCTCAGCTTTTCAAAACAGGCGAAATGAGGTGGCTCATGGTAGTCTTTCGATGCGGCTCGACGGCCTTTACCAGCGTCGTGTACAGCATGCTGGCGCTCGGCCTGCTGGTATCTGACGTGGACGCCGAAGGTCTGCGCGTCGGCCGCGCCTCGGTCGACATTACGCCCGCCGTCGGCACGCCGATGCTCACGCCGCAGCGGCCGCCGTTTGAAATCAAGCTCGCCGGCGAGGCGCACGATCCGTTGCATGTGAAGGCGATCGTGCTCGAGCAGTCGGGGACGCGCGCGGCGATCGTTGCCTGCGACCTGACCAGCCTGCCGTTGCGCATGGGGCAACAGGCGCGGAAGCTCATCGCCGAGTCAACGAAGATTCCCGCGGAAGCCGTGATGATCAGCTCGACGCACTGCCACACCGCGCCGCAGATTCGGCTCAAATATCTCGGAAAGGCCGACGAAACAGCGCGGGACAAGGCGAAAGCGTATGTCCAAGCTTTGCCCGGCAAAATCGCCGAGGCGGTCCGGCTCGCGGAAGCCGATCTGCAGCCAGCGAGCGTGCATGCCGCGATCGGCCAGGAGTCGAGCGTCAGCTTCAATCGCCGCTTCTTTTTGCGCGACGGCACGGTGGCCGCCAATCCGTTTAAAGGCGAGGATGAGAAGCTTGACCAAGTTCTTCGGCCGGCGGGTCCCATCGATCCCGCCGTGGGGGTGGTCGCCTTCCGCGATGCGCAAGGCAAGCCGCTCGCCATCATGGTCAACTTTTCCATCCATCTGGACACGATGGGCGGCGATCAGCCGTCGGCGGACATCGCGTACACGGTCCAGCAGCTCGTCCAGGCGGTGCATGGAGAGCAGACGCTCGTCTTCTGGGCGAGCGGCGCGTCTGGCAATATCAATCACTATGATCTGATGGATCCAAAACGCGTACGCCGCGAAAAAGGCGCCCACGAATCGGCCCGCATCGGGACGATCATCGCCGCGGAAGTGCTGCGCACTTATGCTCGCACGGAGCCGCTGCGTGATACGCCGTTGCGTACCGGCCATGAACTGTTGGTCGTCCCTTACCATCCCGAGAAAGTCGAACCGCTACTAGCTCGCATGCAGAATTCACCCCGCTCCTCCGACGGCGAGGTGGACGTCGTTCGCACGGATCATGGTCTCGGCTTCGAAGCGGAAGTGGAAATTGTCGCTCTCGGGAATGAGCTAGCCTGGGTCGGCTTGCCGGGCGAAATGTTTGTCGAGCTCGGCTTGAACTTGAAGAACGAATCGCCGTTTCGCTACACGATGGTCCACTCGCTCACTAACGGCGCCATTGGCTATGTGCCGAACCTCCGGGGCTATGAGGGCGCCCGTGAAGATCTTTCCTCTCGCTGCGCACCCGGCGATGGCGAGCGCCTCGTCGAGGCGGCTACGCGACTCCTGGTGACGGCCAAAGGAACGATGCCAGCTCGAGCAGACAACACAAGCCAACAGCACGCCTCGACCACGGGTGCGTCGCGCTAGTGAATCAACTTATGGCCACTGGCAATTTGCCGCGAGACTGAATGTTGTCAGGCCATGTGCGCGGCGCGGGCCGCGTCTGGCCGCGGCAACTACAGCCAAACCGTTGAAGTTTTGAGATATAGCGTAAGAAGATTGCGGAATGTGACGAAATCGTTGCAATTCAGATCGGCGAAGCCAAGAATCGGCACGTAGGCCCAACTCTTGCGATTTTCTTCAGTGAAAACCGCAAACTTCGGGACTCAACTCCTCGATAGACGACATTCGGTCATGACTCGTTCGCGCTGGTTTCTTCATCAGGATTTCGCGGCGACCTCGGATGATAAGCGCCGGCGATGCGCGACGAGCAGCGAGGAGATCGACGCGTTGCCTCTCATCGTACGGCCGTCAATTGAAGCTCAGTGATGCCTCGGAGACTTGTCATGGACTCGCGTAAGGGACGGATGGCAAAGGCGGCGTTCGCGTGCATGTTAACCGTGGTGGGCGTCCCCACGGTGACGGCCACGCAGCTCATTTACGACGGCTTCGACTACAACGTCGGCGAACGGATCATCGGCCAGACAAATGTCGCGGCAAACCAGGTTTGGTCTGATCCCACGGCGCCTGGGCAGCCAGGGCCCGGGGTTGATACGCAGTTGATCGTCGCCGGCAATCTCGCCTACCCAGCACTGCCTGGGCCGACCGGAAATAGTCTCACCATCCCGGCCGACATCCAGTCGAACATTGCCCGCATCGATCTTCCCGGCCGACCTTACACCATCACTGGTTCGGCTCAAAGTTTGTTTTTCTCGTTCACGATGCAGCTTTCCACCTGGAAGACGTTGGACGATGCGACGGCCGCCGGCTCGGGCCATCAGAATGGCGACTTCTTCGCCGGTTTCACGGCCAGCACGGGCGGCATGTCTGGCGCCAACGTCTATGCCGGGGAAGTACGCATTCGTCGCGAAGTCGAAGCGGGCGTGCAAAACGTCAATCACTACCAGCTTGGCTTTCATAAGAACAATTTGTCCGGCGGCGTGGCAACCTGGGACACGTCCCAGTCATTGGCCGTAGGTGACAACGTCCTGGTGGTCGGCGAATACCACTATGTGACGTCCGATCCGCAGGATGACGTCGTCCGACTTTGGATCAATCCCACCCCCGGCCAGCCGGCCGGCACGCCTTCCATCGAGACCAATGCCGGGTTCGACGTGTCCACCGCCGGCGGCGCCGCGCAAGGCAACATCAATAGCTTCTGGTTCCGCAGCGGCAGCTCGGTGCAGCCGGGCAATCTGCTTGTCGATGAGCTTCGCATTGGCACTGCCTTCGAGGATGTGACGCCGGCTGGCGTCGTCGGCCTGCCGGGCGACTTCACCGGCGACGGGCGAGTCGATGGCGCCGACTTTCTCGTGTGGCAGCGGGGCGGCTCGCCGAACGCGGGGAGTGCCGGCGACCTGGCGGATTGGAAAGCCCATTTTGGCCAGCCCGGCTCGTCGTCCGCCATCTCGGGCGTGCCCGAACCCTGTTCATTCACCGTCGCGGCGGTGATTGGCCTCGCGGCGCTGGCTCGCCGCAAACGGTGCTAGTCGCTGCTCTCGCGTAACAACGAACGTCGGGCTCAACTTTTCTCTGGTTTACTACGCCCTGAGTCTTCTGCACACGGAGAACTGTCTCATGAAGCGAATTCTCGTCGCGCTGGCAGCGGCGCTAACGTCCTCGACCGCGTCGGCGGCCGTGATTCTCTACGACGGTTTTGACTACGTCGCCGGCAGCAACCTGGTGGGACAGACGAATCCCAGCTCCGGCAACAACTGGGTGACCACCACGTCGCCGGCGCAAAGCGCTCAACACAAGATCACCGCGGGCAATGTTGCTGTTCCTGGGCTTTCCGCGGTCGGCGGCAGCCTGGTGATTCCTCCCACTCCCAATGGAACGATTTCTCGCATTGCTCTGCCGCTCCAGAGCGGCGAGACGGCCTACACGGCCAGCAGCGTCACGGGCCCCAGCGTGTATTTCTCGCTCGCACTGAAACTTGGTTCCGCCGCGCCGACCACCGGCGCCGACTACTTCTTCGCCGGATTCCATTGGAACGGCGACACAGGCGGCATGTCGGTCGCCACCGGATACGCAGCGCAGCTCCACCTGCGGCCATCGCCGACCTCAGGGGGAACGGGCGCGGATCAGGAGTATGAGCTTGGCATTTCCAAGAACAACGGCTCCGGCTTTTCCATTGCCTGGGCCGACGGCGTGAAGTTCAAAGCAGACTCGGACACGATATTTGTCGTCGGCCAGTATCAGTTTGTCGGCGCTCCGAATTCAAACACCGGCGACGACATCGCACGGCTGTGGGTCGGATCAAGCCCGGCGAGCCTGAGCGCGGCGTCCCCCGCGGCGGTGTCGACGACCGGGCCGGACGTGTTCGCTTCGAGCTTGGGCGCAATTCGGTCGTTTTATTTTCGCAGCGACTCGACTGTCTCCGGCACGCTGGCGATCGACGAGCTGCGCGTGGGGACGAGCTTCGCGGATGTGGCGCCGGTGCCCGAGCCTTGCGCGATAAGCCTTCTCTTAGCTTGCTTCGGTCCATGGCGCCTTTGCAGCCGCAAGGTAATGCGTCACACGTCAGGTCATTGAGGAGTAGTCGGTGAGTCGGGCAGGTGAACATCATTTCCAGGGAAGAACACTCCTACTATGGTTAAAGACGGCCGCACTTTGCGCAGCCATAGTCGCCTTCATTGGCTGCGGGAAATCGAACAAGTATGGTCGACTCCCAATCTCAGGCGTCGTCACGCTGGATGGAACGCCGCTACGGAGCGGTTATCTGATTTTTGAACCGAAGGGCGGCCAGCCGGTGCAGTCGGGAGGCATGATCAAAGACGGTCGCTTTGAAGTCGCCGCCGAAGCGGGAGCTTCTCCCGGACCTTATGCGGTGTCGATCTTCAGCGGCGCGGATGGGCCCGTGACGAAAGCGCCCCCGGGAACCGCAGAGTATGAAACTGAAAGCCGCAAAGCGCCCGGCGAGCGCATTCCTCCAAAGTATAACGCGAAGACGATCCTCACGGCGGAAGTCAAGTCTGGCGAGAAGAACGAGTTCAAGTTTGAGTTAACCACCAAATAGTCAGCACAAGCTAGACACACTTTTCGAGGCTTTTTATGTATCGACGGGCAGATGGATTTACCCTGGTGGAGTTGCTGGTCGTGATCGCCATTATCGGCGTCCTCGTCGCGTTATTACTGCCTGCCGTTCAGGCGGCGCGAGAAGCCGCCCGCCGATCGCAATGTATCAACAACGTAAAACAGATCGGCATCGCGATGCAAAACTATCACGATGCGAAGGGCCACCTGCCAGGCGGCGCTGTCTCCTGTTGTTACGGTACTTGGGCCAATTTTCTGTTGCCGTATTTGGAACAGGGGAGCTTCGCCAATACTTTCAAAACAGGCACTACATACACGGCCGATGTGAACCTCCAGTTTATGAAATCCCGCGTCGACCTTTACACCTGTCCGAGCGATATTCCCAATGCGGCGTTGCAGGGCACGATTTCTTCCGGGGCGGTTGAAATGCCGAACCATAATTATGCCGCCAACTATGGAAATACGGTCTACGGACAACAGACATTTTCAGGCGTCGACTTTCTCGGAGCGCCTTTTGGGAATATCGACAATGCTATTGATTCTGCAACGGGCCAAAAGACGGGCTTGGATCGTCAAAAGGCACGTCCCTATTTAGGGGAGATTCCCTTCAAGCAAATTCCAGACGGTCTTTCCAACACGCTTCTGGTGAGCGAACTAGTCCAGGGCCAAGGGAATGACGTGCGCGGCCGCATTTTAGGTTTCTCTGATGGGGGCGCGTTTACAGCATGGAATACACCGAATGCGGCGCTGCCAGACGTGATGCCGGGTGGCTTATGCAATCCCCTTCCGGGCAGCGAATTGAATCCGCCTTGCGTAGTGCAGAACGCCACGACAACGCTTAACCCGCGTTATCTCACTTCTCGCAGTCGGCATTCGGGCGGGGTGAATTCGCTTCTGGCGGATGGGTCATGCCGATTCGTTTCCGATGATATCGAGCTCCAAGTGTGGAGAGCACTTTCGACCACCGCAGGCGACGAAGTCGCGAGGACCAACTGAGCTGGTTCGGCAACTTGGTTAAACATCCCGAGGCCATTGTTTGATGTGCGTACAGCGAGGATTGCTTGGATGGCTGATGGCACTTGCCATCTCTTTCAGTTCACAAGCCGCCGAGCCGTCCGCCACCCAGAAATGGTCCTGGCATGGCATCGCCGCCGATCAGGTTGAAGGCCGCGGGTGGAACAACACGAAGAACCCCTTTGACCGCCTGCCGGCCAAAGCGGAAGGCCTGGTCCGGCCGCCCGTATGGGACCTTTCGCACTTCACCAGCGGCGAGAACGTTCGCTTCAGAACCAGCGCACGGCGCATCGCCGTGCGCTGGACGCTCACCTCCGACCGTTTGGCAATGTCGCACATGCCGGCCACCGCGGTCAGCGGCGTGGATTTGTACGCGCGTCGCGATGGCGGGTGGCACTTTCTCGCGGTGGCGCGGCCGGCGGAAACTCCAACCAATGAATTGCAACTCATCGAGGGCCTGACGGGCGAGCCGGCTGAATACCGCATCTATTTGCCGCTTTACAACGGCGTGAAGTCCATCGCCATCGGCGTGCCGCCGGAAGCTAATTTCGAGGTACTCTCGCCGGACAAATTGCAGCGGCAGGTGGTCGTATACGGCACGTCAATCACGCACGGGGGATGCGCCTCGCGTCCTGGGATGACGTACACCGCCATCCTGGGCCGGCGGCTCGACGTTCCAGTGATTAACCTCGGTTTCTCGGGAAACGGGAAGGCGGAGCCGGAAGTCGCGGAGCTGCTTGGTGAATTGAACCCCGCCGCCTTTGTGCTCGATCCGCTGCCGAATTTGTTCGCCGAAGACGTCCGCGACCGGATGCCGAAGTTCATTGAAATCCTCCGCCGGCATCGACCCCAAACGCCCATCCTGCTGGTGGAAAGCATCATCTACCCGGATACGTCATTCGTGAAGAAGCGAGCAGACCGCGTCGCGGAATCGAATCGCTATCTTCATGAGGCCTACGAAGCGGCGCGGGCCAAGGGGGATCAGCGCATCTCGATCGTTCCCGCCTGCGACTTGAGTGCCGGCAGCGGCGACGCGACGGTCGATGGCGTTCATCCCACGGATCTTGGCTTCACGATGATGGCCGAAGCCATCGAGCCCTTTCTGCGCGACGCTCTCAAATCACCTCCATCACAGTGAATGCTCGCACATGTCCTTAAGGAGTATGACGTCATGAACTTGAAGCACGGCCTCCTGCTATCACTGGCGGCGTTTTCAGCGAGCGCCTGCTTGGCCGCCAAGCCGGGCCAGGCCAAGGACTCGGCTGGATCAAGCAAGTCGGAAGAGGGGTTTGTCTCGCTCTTCGACGGCAAAACACTGAACGGCTGGTGGAAGCAGGACAAAGTCCCCAAGTTCCACGTCGGCGGCAAATGGGAAGTCGTCGATGGCATGATCACGGCGGATCAGGACCCGCCGGGCCACGGCGGGTTCCTGGCCACCAAGGAGAAGTACGACGACTTCATTGTTCGCCTGGAAGTGAACATGGACTACCCCAGCGATACCGGCGTCTTTTTGCGGATGGCCGACGACGGCAAGAGCCATCAGGTGACGCTCGACAATCGGCCCGACGGCCAATTCGGCCGAATCTATTTGCCCTGGACGCAAAACAGCGTGCATGATAGCCCCGACGGCATTAAGTACTTCAAGCAGAAAGAGTGGAACGACGTCGAAGTGCGCATCGAGGGTGAGCCCTCGCGGATTCGCTTCTGGTTGAATGGAACGCTCGTGACCGACTTTCAGCACACGCCCCAGACCACCAAGGGCGTCCCGCGCAGGGGCTATCTCGCGCTGCAGGTTCATCCCGCGGTGCCCACGCACGTGAACTGGAAAGAGGGCAATCGCATTCGGTTTCGCAACATCCGCATCAAGCCGCTGAAGCCAGACCAAAAGGCTTCCGGCAAATCGGAGCAGAAGCCCTCAAGCCCCAAGGCGGGCGCCTAGGGTTCAGCGGATGAACGGACGAACGATTGCCATCGGCGATATCCACGGCTGCTCGCTGGCCTTGGCCAGGTTGCTGGAAACGGTTCAGCCTCAAGCGAACGATTGCCTCATTACACTCGGAGACTGCGTCGACCGCGGCCCGGACAGTTGCGGCGTGATCGAGCAGTTGCTCGAACTGCGTGAGAAGTGCCGACTGGTGAATCTGCTCGGCAACCACGAAGAGATGATGCTCCGCCACCTCGACGGCCGGCCGCCGGTACACGATTGGCTTCCTTTCGGAGGCGCCGAAACGCTAAAGTCGTATGAATCCGCTTCTCCCAGCGTTTTGGCGCGCCATGTGGAGTTCATCCGCGGTTGGCTCGACTATTTTGAAACCGACGACCATGTGTTCATGCACGCCTCGTACGACTCCGCGATGCCGTTTGAGGAAACGAATTGGGAAGCCTGGCGTTGGCACTGGCTTCATGCCGGCATGCCGACGCCGCATTACTCCGGAAAAACGGTAGTCGTAGGTCACACGGCGCAAAAAGCGGGGAATATTCTCAACGCGGGACACTTAATCTGCATCGACACGTATTGCTATGGCAACGGCTGGCTGACGGCGATCGACGTTAACTCCAACATGACGTGGCAAGCGAACAAACTCGGCCAGGTTCGTTTTGACCAGCTTGCCAACGCCTCCTGAGAAAGACCGCCCTATGCACGCTTTGTTTGGTCCCCCCCGATGGTTCAGTTTCGCGCTCTTGATCGGCGTATTTGCCGTGGTGGGGAAATGCAGTAATGCTCAGGACCCGGCCAAGGCGCGGCTGGAGCGCTCGCCGCGGCACATGGAATACGTCACGGTGAAGCACGGGAGCCGAGAAGTCGCGTGCTTCGTCGCGTACCCGGAGGTGTCCGAGAAGGCCCACGCCGTCGTGCTCATTCACGATATCTCGGCCATGGGGGACTGGATCCGCGGCATGGCCGACCAGGTGGCTGAAGCAGGTGACATTGCCATCGTGCCGGACCTGCTCTCGGGCATGGGCCCGGGGCACGGCGGCAGCGAAGCCTTCAAAAGCATCGACGACGCGCGGCGGGCCGTCTCTAAGCTGCCGGCAGATCAAGTTGTGGCGGACCTGACCGCCGCGGCGGACTACGTGCGAAAAGTCCCGGGCGCCAAGGGGACCGTCTCGGTCGCCGGCTTTTGTTGGGGCGGCGGCCAGTCGCTTCGCTTCGCGACCCGCTACAACGATCTCGCGGCGGCCTGCGTGTTTTACGGCTATGAACCTGTCACCGAAAAAGACGTTTCGCGAATCACATGCCCCGTGTACGGCTTCTACGCCGAGAACGACGCGCGCATCAACGCTTCAACGGCGGACCTCGCCAAGCTGATGACTGCCTCGAAGAAGAGGTTCGAACCCGTCACCTACAAAGGCGCAGGCCACGGCTTCATGCGGCAAGGCGAGGACCCTGCCTCAACCGAGGCCAACAAGCAAGCTCGCAGTCGCGCCTGGAAACGCTGGAAAGAAATCCTCAAATCCCTTTAAACCAAATCGTCGGCCGCCATTCCAACTTGACCTGAGCCATCAATGCCCCACTCGATCTTGAAACTATTTCAATGTTCTGCATTCGGCGTGGCCATCTTGCTGTCGATCGTGATCGGCGCATTCGCTGATACAAAGCCCAAGGACGATCCCTCAGCCATCGCTCCCACTGAGCAAATCAAACTTTTCGATGGCAAGACGCTCGGGGACTGCTACACCTTCCTGAAAGACACAAAACGAGAGGATCCGCGCGGCGTTTTCCGCGTCGAAGACGGCTTAATCCACGTCAGCGGCGACGGTTGGGGAAGCATCATTACCAACAAGCGGTATCGCGACTATCACCTGGTGCTCGAATTCAAATGGGGCGAGCGACAATGGCAGGAACGGCAGCACGCGGCCCGCGATTCCGGCCTCCTCATTCACAGCAACGGCGCCGACGGCGGCTACAACGGCATCTGGATGCCTTCGATCGAGGTGCAGATCATCCAGGGAGGCGTCGGCGACTTTATTCTCGTCAATGGCAAGGACGAAGCGGGCAACCAAATTCCAATCAGCCTGACCACGAACGTTGCCAAGGACCGCGACGGCGAAACCATTTGGGACCCAAAGGGCGAGCAACAAACGTTCGATCTGAAGAATCGCCGTCGCATTAACTGGTTTGGCCGTGATCCCGATTGGACGGACGTTCCCAATTTCCGTGGCGCTCACGATGTCGAAAACCCGCATGGCCAGTGGAACCGCATCGACGTCATCGCCGATGGCGGGCGCGTCGAAACCTTCGTTAACGGCACGAAGGTGAACGAAGCCGTCAAAGTCTCGCCCCACGAAGGCCGTCTGCAACTCCAATCCGAATTGGCCGAAATTTTCTTCCGCCGATGGGAACTATGGCCCATCGGCAAAGGCCCCAAGCCGGCGCCCGCCGACCAAAAATGATGCTGCACGTCACAAGATCGCCCGCGTCGGTAATGCCATGCATTGGGCCGGCAAGTCTTGCCTTCGTCTTTCTCCTCGGTCTCGCTACGAGTGGCGTGCTCAACGGCGCCCAGCAGCCGGCAGCGGCGTCGCTTCAACTCGGGACGGCCGTGGCTGACATCACGCCGCCGGTCGGCTACCGCATGAGTGGCTACTTCTACGAGCGGCTCAGCACCGGCGTGCTTAACCCGCTGCGCGCGAAGGCACTGGTGCTTTCACAAGGGAAAGAGAAGTTCGCCTGGGTGTTCTGCGATCTTGTTGGAGTGCCGAAGGAGCTAACGGATCAAATCCGCGACGAGGCTGCCGGCGCAACCGCCATTCCGCGTGAACAGATCTTTATCGCCGCGACGCACACGCACACGGGGCCGCTGTATTTCGGACCACTGCGGGACTACTTTCATGAAGCAGCCACCCAGCGAGCCGGCGCCGACCCGCAGGAGAAGTCGGATTATGCCGCGAGCCTTCGCCAAAAGCTGGTCCAAGCGATCCAACAAGCCTCCTCATCCGCGACGCCCGTGGAAATCCACGCCGGAACGGCGCAACAGGAAGGACTGAGCTTCAACCGCCGCTACGTCATGCGTGATGGCTCGGTACGCACGAACCCGGGCAAGCTTAATCCAGACATCGCGCGTCCGGCGGGCCCGATCGACCCCCAGGTCGGCTTACTTCAATTTCGTCGCGGCGGAAAGCCCTCGGCTGGCGTCGCCGTGTTTGGGCTCCATTGCGACACGACCGGCGGAACGGAATTCGCCGCGGATTATCCCTTCTTTTTGCATCGCGAATTGCAGAAGCAATTTTCCGATGACTATCTTTCGGCATTTGGCGCAGGAACCTGTGGCGACGTCAATCACCTCGATCTTTCCACAAACCGCCCGCAAAAAAGCTTCCAAGAGTCTGAGCGCATCGGGACAACGCTCGCAGCCACGGTTGTGAAGGCGCTCAGCGAACTTCCGCCGATTGAGCAGCCGAGCTTAGCCGCCGTGTCGAAGACAGTCGCCACGCCACTACAGCACTATTCGGAGCAGGAAATCCATGCCGCTCGCGGCAAGCTGCCGAAAGTTGGAACGCGCGAACTTCCCGTGCTCGAGCAAGTGGCCGCTGTGAAAATCGTCGGCATCGGCGACTATGGCACGGAAACGCGGGCCATGGACGTGCAGGCGTTTCGCCTCAGCGGCACTGTCGCCTTAGTCGCTCTTCCGGGCGAATTATTCGCCGAACTTGGACTCGCGATTAAGCAAAAATCGCCCTTTGCCATGACGCTCGTGGTCGAGCTTGCCAACGATTATCCCGGCTACATTCCCACGCGCAGGGCATTTGCCGAAGGCGGCTACGAACCAACCAATTCAAAAGTGGCGCCGGGCGGCGGCGAGCTGCTGGTGGACGCTGCGATAGAACTGCTTCACTCGCTCAAGAAAAAGTAAGTTCGTCGCATGCCCCGCGAGACCATCGATCGAAATCACAGGCATCGGATCACTTGAGCGCCGCCTTGCGAATCTCGCCGGGCGTGCGGCCAGTACGGCTGCGAATCATCGCCGTGAAATACTGCACGGACGACACGCCCACGCGCTGCACGATTTCTTTGATCGGCATATCCGTCGTCATGAGGAGCCGCTGGGCCGCGTCCATTTGCACGCGGCGAATCTCCGCGTGAATGGATCGGCCGATCGCCTCGCGAAACCGAGCTTCGAGAGTCGATCGCGACATGCCGGCCACTTCCAGGACGTCGCGCACCCGAATGGATTTACATGCGTGTTGGCGAATGTATCGCAGCGCTTCCGCGACGTCTGGATCGTCCACCGCCAGGATATCGGTCGATTGCCTCGCCACGACGCGTTCCGGCGGAATCGACAGATGAGGTCGGACCGGCTGTTTGCCCTGCATCATCTGGTCCAGCATGGCTGCCGCCTCATAGCCAACGCGGATTGATCCTTGCTCGATGCTCGTCAGCGGAGGGTCGGTGATCTCGCACATCAAGTCGTCGTTGTCCACGCCGACGATGGCTACGTCGTCGGGCACCTTGAGGCCAATCGCTCGACACGCTTGAAGCACATGCCGAGCCCGCCCGTCAGCCGATGCCATCAAGCCGACGGGCAATTCCAAACGCAAGAGCCACTGCTGCAAGGATTCCTGCGATTCACGCCACTTCTTCGGCGGACTGAACTGGCCGGTATGAACGTCGCAGGCAAATCCGGCGGCTCCGATAGCACGTGCGAAAGCGTCGGCGCGTTCCTTCGCCCATCCGTTGTATTTCGTCGGCGGTTCGTTGCAGAACGCGAACGATCTGAAGCCAAGTTCGATAAGATGTTTCGCTCCAAGCTCCGCAATGGCTTCATTGTCCGTTCTAACGTACGGAATATCCGGGTTTTGCTCGTAATAACCGTATCCGCCGCCAATGCCGACGACGGGCACGCCAAAGCTCGTGGCGGCTTCGGCAATGCGGGGATCGTCCAAGTTCGCCATGATCCCATCGCCGCCCCAGGCTCCCAAATCGGGGACACGGTCGATCAGATCCTCCTCGACGTAAAGTGACCAGTCGCAACAATGCCGGTGAACGTATTTAGCCACTCCGCGCACGATCCGCCGGTCGTATGGCGAACCCGGATCGATGATCAACGCGACTTCGAATGGCTTTCCCATGCATGGTTCCAGTCGGACCTCTCCAAGGTTACCCGCGCTCAAAGCTTAGCCATTACTAAGCTGAAATGTTTTACGAAATACTACAATTGGTCAAGGCATCGCTGGCGCCTTCTAATCGCCTACACCTGGCACCAAGCGAAAGATCGGTTCATGCGGCAGACCGCAAAATCGTAACGCGAGTCCGGCGTCGTTCCTCGCCTACCTCAATAGCCACAAGTTGTCTCACATGGCGTTAACGAGAACTACCATCGAGCGCCTGGCCGCTCCGGCTGTGGCCGCGCTCTTCGCATTGCTGGCCCTCGTCGCGGGACACGCGGCCGCGGCGGAAGAGTCGCTCCGCGCGGCTACCTTTCGCGTCGATGCCACTCCTCCTTTGGGCGCTCCACTGTGCTATGCCCAGGTCGCCCCGGCTGCGGCCATTGACGATCCGCTGTTCGCCCGCGGCCTTGTTCTCCTTCCTCCGGATCAAAAGCCGATCATTCTAGTCGCTGTCGATTGGGTTGGCATTTGTAATGACGGGAATATCGAGTGGCGGCGGCAAATTGCCGAGGCAGTGGGAACCACCGTCGAGCGCGTGGCCGTCCATACTCTCCACCAACACGATGCCCCCGCGTGTGACTTCGATACTGAGCGAATTTGCGCCGAGCACGGATTGGCCGGCCGTGCATTCGACGCCGCGTTCGGCAACGCGGTCATTCAGCGAACCGCAGCGGCAGCGCGGAAGGCGCTGGGAAGTTTGCAAGACGTCACCGCGATTGGAGTCGGTCAGGCCAAAGTCGAAAAAGTAGCTTCCACGCGCAGGTGCCTGGGTGAGGACGGCAAGGTCGCTTACGTGCGAAACAGCAGTTGCCGCGACCCAAAGTGGCAGGCCTATCCTGAGGGCACGATTGATCCAACTCTTAAGGCCGTGACCTTGTTGAGCGGGGACAAGCCCGTCGTCATTCTCACCTACTATGCCACACACCCGCAAAGCCATTATGGAAAAGGGCGCGTCAGCGCGGATTTCCCCGGGCTCGCCCGATCACTCTTCGAAGCGGCCGTGCCCGGCCCAGAACATATTCACTTCAACGGCGCGGCCGGCGATGTCACCGCGGGGAAATACAACGACGGCTCAACGCCGATGCGCCGAATACTGGCGGAGCGGTTGGCAAAAGGGATGGTTGACGCGTGGAATGTCTCGCAAAAAATGCCAATCGACGCTGGTACGATCAACTGGAAGACGCGGGAAGTCGCCCTCCCGCCCGCTGATTTCCTCGATGAGACGACCCAGCTAAGCGTCCTCGACGATGCCACTGAAGACTTGCGTTCCCGAGTTCAGGCGGCCCGAGGGATCGCGTGGCTTCGACGCTGCAAGGCCGGCCGCACGATCACCATTTCTCGACTCCGCCTTGGCTCCGTCGATATCCTGCATTTACCTGGAGAAGCCTTCGTCGAGTATCAACTAGCCGCGCAGAAGCTGCGACCAAATTCATACGTCTGCGTAGCGGCCTACGGCGACCTGGGCCCTGGCTATATTGGTCTTCAGAAATCCTACGCGGAAGGCGGATATGAGACGAGCCATTGGGCCAGCCGGGTTGCGCCGAGCGTCGAATCGACGCTGACGACGGCTATCGCTGAGCTTCTGAAGTAAATAAGAGGCGATCGCATTTGGGTTGGAGGCTGCGCGGTTTGTTGACATACCCGAAGGATTCTCTGATTTGGCTGGCTTTACCATCGATGCTTGCGTGTGGAACCCCGGAACGTCGGCTAGCAGTGTGACGCATTACTGTTTCAAGAACGCTTCGTTCGAGGCTTCCACGAAGCAGCCTCTTGCCGGGGACAAGTTCCAGCCTTATTGACGTCGTGGCAACATTGATCACACGCTGGCCACGTCTCGACCACATTCCTGGATTTCACAACTGGCTCTCAATATTCAGCCAATGGGTCCGCGTGGCGAACAGTTGGTCCACGGCCATCAAGTGATCTACCTGATTTGCGTCGCGGTGCGATGTCCGCAGCGCCTCCCGACCGTCAGCGCAGCTTGCTGACGGTGCGCCGCCATTTGGTGATCGATCTGCGACAGGTTGATTCGAGGAGTCAAACGGCCCCTTAAGCTTCGGTTTCGTCGACGCCAGTGATGCGTAAACCGATTCTGCGGACCGAATGCCATTCCGAAGCGGCTGCTCGTCGATAAACCAGTTTGACGTTGCATCCTTTAATTCCGGGGATGCCCAAGGTCGTACCGTTTCAGCCCTGATCGCCGCAGGGGAAGGACTCTCCAAGGATCTGTCCTGCCAGACATCCAGGCCGGCGCCGCCGCCGTTCCCATAGCGGTCGAAAGTACGGTCGTGCGATCCCAACGCGCGCTGCCATCGCGCGTCGTCGTCGGCGTCCTCCTGCGTGTAGTCTGTATCTTGCGTGAAATCTTTGCCGAGATCGCTTTGCCACACAACTGCGTCCAGATCAGCGACTACGCTGTTCGCTTCTTGATCAGCGCCTGAATCAATTGATTCAGCGGGCAATCTAAACGTTCGTTGCCAGAACAGGAAGTCAGCGCCGTCCACTTGGCCATCCAGGTTGTAGTCGGTGCTTGTGAATGGCCGCGTGTTTAACAAAGCGGTACTTGCATCCGCCCTCAAAGGCGCCGCCTCCGCCAGTCCAACGTTGCTTATGGCCGCGCTGTAAAAGCGGTACGTATGCCCTTCAGTGCCATCGTAGATCGCCGATTTGGCCGACGTACCTTCGAGCCAAGGCGAGTACGGTTCATCGTCGACCGAAACATAGATGTCGAATCCGATAATACCGATACCGCCGGCGTCACCGTCGCCAGACCACGAAACTGGAAAACTCGTTGATGGCTCCACAGCCGGAAGCGCCTGAATCGCCGAGCTAGGCGGCCCCGAGTCAATGAGCGGCTGGGAGGCGCCCGCCACCGTGAAGGAGATACTTACGCCTCCGCCTGCCGTGCCCGTCCCGTTCTTATTTGAGTAAGTCGCAGCGCTAACGGTGTGCGGCCCGGCGGCAAGGTGGACGCCATTGTAGTCGCCCTGGGTGTCACCAAAGAGCGCGTAAGGAGCTGACGACTCGTTGCGGAAGTTCGCGTTGCCATCCATGCCGAATTTAACGCTGCCGAACGAACCCGTGGTATTCGCCCGGATGTTCAAGTTCGTCGTTGGCAGGCTCGTCAGATCGATTACCGCGCCGTTGGCCAAGTTCTCATAGCCAGGAACGGGTTGGTCCGTGTCGGCATTGATCAGTGTCAGTGACGTGACCGCGGGGCCCACGGGCGCGGTCGTCGCATTGATGGAAACATTGCTTGTGCTTGTGAACTCACCGTCGTTGGCACTGAGCTGCAGGACGTAGCTGCCAGCCGCGGAAAACGTCGCCGTGGTCGATGGCTGGGATGCGTTGCCGAACGTCACGTTGCCAGGGCCGCTGATTTTGGTCCACGCAATTGCAAGCGGGCCGCCAGGCAGGCCATCGTCGCTGACGCTACCGGAAAGATTCGCGGAATTCGGCAACACCACGTTCTGGTTGGAGCCAGCCGACACAACGGGCGCCTGGTTGGTAACGACCGGCTGGTTGATCACCGTGAACGACACGCTAAGCGTTGGTCCCGGCGTACCGGTGGCCGAGGCCGCGGCGTACGGAGTCACAGCGATGGTATGGCTTCCTACCGAAAACGATCCAGCGGCGTAATCGCCGTTTGAATCGCCGAACAGGGCGAAGGGAGAAGTGCTTTCCTTGCGGAAGTTGGCATTGGCGTCGAGGCCGAACTTGACGCTCTTGA
>JAICUM010000613.1 GCA_025935855.1 Pirellulales bacterium
CGGAATTCGCAGTGCTGAAGCCGGAAGTGGTCGTCTGCCTGGGGGCGACGGCGGCGCAGGCGCTGTTCGGGAGCCAGTTTCGGATGACGCAGCACCGCGGCGAGTTTCTGGAAAGCCCCTGGTCGGAGCTGACGCTGGTGACGCATCATCCGTCGGCCATTTTGCGCTCGCCCGAGCATCAGGACCGGGTGCGCAAGCGTGAAGAGTTGATCGACGACTTGCACCTAGTGGCGAAGAAGCTTGGCGCTCTGCATCGATCTTCGCGCGCGGCGGCCCATTGAACGATAGCAGTTGATCCATGCCGTATCGAATTCCTCTCGCCGCGACGCTTGAACCGCCGGAACTAGCCAAGCTGGCTCGGCTGCGGTACGTCGAGGACCAATGCACAGGATTCGCGCGACGGCGGAACGGGCATGGGTTTGTCTATTTGAATTGCCGCGGCGCGGTGCTACGCGATCCGCGGCACATTCGGCGGATTGAGTCGCTGGTCATTCCCCCGGCGTGGCAGGAGGTGTGGATTTGCTCGTACAGCAACGGGCATTTGCAGGCGACCGGCCGGGATTCGCGGCGGCGGAAGCAATACCTGTATCACGAGCGGTGGCATTACATTTCCAATCTCGCGAAGTTCACGCGGATGGGGCAGTTCGGCGAGCTGCTGCCGAAGCTGCGGCGGACGGTCGAGGCACATTTGGCTGGGAGCGAGATGACGCAGCAGAGGGTGCTGGCGGGCATGGTAGCGCTGCTGGACCTCACCGGTATACGGATCGGCAATGAGGAGTACGTGAAGGAGAATGGATCTTACGGACTGAGCACGCTGCGTGATCGGCATGTGACGGTCACGAAAAATGGCGTTGAGTTGCGCTTTCGCGCCAAGGGCGGGTTCCGCCGCAATGTGCTCGTCGAGGACAAGCAGCTGGCTGATCTGATTTTGAAATCCGCGGCGCTCAAGGGAGCGCGGCTGTTCCAGTGCATCGCGTGCGGGGAGAAGGTGCGGCCGATTCAGTCGTCGGACGTGAACGCGTACTTGCAGGGAATCACCGGCCAGCCATTTACGGCGAAGGATTTTCGCACGTGGAAGGCGAGCTCCAGTGCGGCCGGGCGGTTGTACGAGGCGCGCGGCGAGACGTCGAAGACTCGCCGGAAGCGGCTTGTTCGGGAGACCGTGTGCCAGGCGGCGGAGGTGCTCAGCAATACGCCGACGGTGTGCCGGAACTATTACATTCACCCGGGGCTGCTGGCAAGTTACGAAGAGGACACGTTTGACGGCTTTCTTGAAGGGTTCGCGCCGCGGCGGCTGAAGAATTTCAGCCGGGACGAGCAGGTTCTGGCCCGCTTTCTGAAACTATGGAAGCCGGAACTGCCGCCGACGGCCTGAGGCGTTCGGTTTGGCGCCGAGATTGCTATTTCGCTTGTAGCAGCCGGGATGTTTGCACGTTCCCGGCTTGTCCGCCCGCGGTGCACGCCAGTTGGCTTGGGTGCGTTCGGCGCGGCACTTTTGGGAGCAAATTCGCCATGGCTCGCCCGGTTTGGAAAGGCCACATTTCGTTCGGCCTGGTAAACGTGCCGATCGTGTTGTACACGGCGGAACGACCGGGCGGCGACATTAAGTTTCAACTCGTCGACAGCCGGAACGCGGCAAAAGTCCGTTACTCGCGCGTGAATGAAGAAACCGGCGACGAGGTGCCGTGGGAGAAGGTTGTCAAAGGCTTCGAGTACGAGGACGGCAACTACGTTCTGCTCAGCGAAGCGGAGCTGGAAAATGCCTCACCCGAGCTAACCCGCACGATTGAAATCGAACAATTCGTGGATCTGACCGACATCGATGTCCGTTATTTCAATCGGCCATACATCCTCGCGCCGGGCAAGCAGGGTGAGAAAGGCTACGTGCTATTGCGGAAGGCGCTCGCCGAATCGGGCAAGGCTGGAATCGCACAAGTCGTGATTCACACGCGGCAATATCTCGGGGCAGTCGTGGTCGAGGGGGACGCACTGGTGCTCGAATTGTTGCGATACTCGCAAGAGCTACGGGAGATTGAGGAATTCGATTTGCCGAGCGGCGACTTGCGGAAGCACAAGATCAGCCATCAGGAGCTGGAGCTGGCCGAAAAGCTGATTCAGGGCATGAGCGGCAAATGGAAACCCGAGGAGTATGAAGACGAGTATCGCAATGCGCTGATGGACATGATTGAGCAGAAGGTCAAGTCGGGGCAGACTGAAGCGGTGGAAGATTATGAGGCGCCGAAGGAAGAGGAGGAGGAAGCGCCGGCGGCGATCAACTTCATGGACGTGCTGAAGAAGAGCGTGGCGCATGCCTCGCGGCCGCACCATCGGACGGCGAAGAAACGAGCGACGAAAAAGAAGCCCGCGACCCATCGGAAGAAAGCGGCGAAGAAGCGGCGGGCAGGCTGACAATTGATTCATGACGCAATGAGCCTCACTGAATACAAACGAAAGCGCGATTTTAAAAGAACGCCTGAGCCTGCAGGAAAGGTCAAGAGCTCAAAGGGTTTGCTGGAGTTCGTGGTGCAGAAGCATGCGGCGTCGCGGCTGCACTATGATTTCCGGCTGGAGCTGGATGGCACGCTCAAGAGTTGGGCAGTGCCGAAGGGGCCGAGTCTGGATCCCAGTGTGAAGGCGCTGGCGGTGCAGGTCGAGGACCATCCGCTGGATTACGCCGGGTTCGAGGGCGTCATCCCGGAAGGGCAGTATGGCGGCGGGACGGTCATGGTGTGGGACCGCGGCACGTGGGAGCCGGAAGGGGAGGAGGACGCGTCGCGGGCTTACAAGAAGGGGCGGCTGAAGTTCGCGCTCGACGGCGACAAG
>JAICUM010000166.1 GCA_025935855.1 Pirellulales bacterium
AGCCGACGCCCGCTAAGATGAACACCGCGCCAAAGATGCTGGCGCGCGCGATGGTGTTCATACTGGGGTGGAAGATCTGGGGCATCAGACCGCCGCGCACGCTCCGTCGTTAAAGAAATCGCATGTCGCTTTGCGTATCATCCGCGCTTCGGCGGCGATTGCAAGGGCGTCGCGTCGGCGGGGTGCAAACCTTGTTCCGGCGAACCCGATGAAAAAGCGACTAACTACTCTGGTTAAGAGAACGGTTGCTGCTTGACCGGCGTTTGAAGGCTGCGTCACACTGAAGGCGGCGCGGCGCGCGCCACGCTTCAACTACATCGCTTGTCCAAGATTCTTCGCAGGCGACTGATGCGCCTCGTACCGGTACTTCTCTTGTCAATGGCTTGGTGCGCGGCGATCGGCAGCGGCGCGCTGCCGGACTACGTCATTTCGCCGCCGATCGGGCTGACGGACGCCAAACACACGGCGACCGATGGCCGCCGAGAGAGCCGCGTTTGGTATGCCAGCGGGAAGTACGCGAGCGGTTCGTCGCAGGCGTACAACGGAACGCAGATGTTCGGCCAGTCGGTGTGGTGGACTGATGGAAGCCGCACGGTTCGGCTGGGATTCACCGGCGCTGACTACACGGGACAGGCGACGTACATCCAAAGGCATCCAGCAATCGGCGCTATCTGGGATGAACAGCTCCGGTTTGACGATTGGCTACTCAGAGCGCAACCCGGACGAAACGTATCCAAACCAGGGCACGCCGTGGCTGTGGGACGGCACGTCGCTCACCGAGCTTGGCCTGGACGGGCCTGAGTACCGAGACAACCTCAACCGTCGCTCATCTGGCGTTCTGTTGAGAGGGATCAACGACGCCGGCGATATCGTGGGAAGCTCAGGGCGATTCAACGGGAGCCAATCGCTCGGATCGCGGCCTTGGCTGTTGCGG
The DNA here is from genome assembly GCA_025935855.1 of Pirellulales bacterium. Lineage (GTDB taxonomy): Bacteria > Planctomycetota > Planctomycetia > Pirellulales > Lacipirellulaceae > Lacipirellula. The sequence goes on from JAICUM010000166.1 coordinate 935, forward strand.
AATGGGGTATACCAGCCGCTGGGATTGACAGGCGGCGACTATACGATGAGCGGCGGTTACGAGAATTCGACCGCGGTGAAGTTGAACCAGGCCGGGCAGGTTCTGGGATGGTCTCAGCGGCGGGACGCGCTGTCGAACATTGGCTGGATCACCGACGGAACGCAGTACAGGTATGTGGGCCTGGTGACTCCCGACAACGAAAGCGTGACGCCGTTTCAGCAATCGATCCCGCAAATGATGAACGAGGCGGGCCAGGCGGCTGGGTCGGCGTACATTTACGACGGCTCCAGCGTGAACACGTATGCGACGTGGTTTTACGACGGCGCGCAGACGCGGCGGATAGGGCTGACCGGCGATGAATTCACGGGTGATTTGACCGGGTTTCAGCGGTCGGAGCTGACGGCGCTTTCGGACGGCGGTTATGTGCTGGGCAAATCGTCGCTCGTTCAGCAAACGTACGATTTCGGAACCGCGACGTGGGTGTCCGACGGACAGACGACGCGACGCACCGGGCTGTGGGATGCGCAACACACGCGGGCGGATGGGTGGCAGTATTCCTATTCACCGTTTGTGAACAACAGCGGTCGGTCGGCGGGATTCTCCAACCGATTCAGTGGTCAGACCGACCTGGGGAGCACGGCGTGGGTCGACGACGGCGCAACGACGCGCGTGGTCGGAGACTACGGCGGCGCTTTCACGCGCGCCGACGGATATCAGCTTTCCGGCGTTAGCTTGCTCAACAATGCCGGCGACGCGGTGGGAGTTTCGGCCCGCTATGCCGGCACGAGCGAAGCCGGGCGCACGGGCTGGTACTACGATGCGGTGACGGGAACGACCACTGATTTGGTTTCGACCGTCGCTCCGCCGGGCGGGTGGGACGGTCAGGCTTTCATTGACTTCACTTATCTTGGCGACGACGGGACGGTATTCGGGGACTTCCGAACTTATCCCGGAGGCGGCAGCACGCCGTTGGAAGAGCTTTTCGCCTGGACGCCGGATGGCGGGCTGACGACGCTCGCAAGCCACGTGGTGAGCGGACTAGCGAATTGGAACAGCTTGTCCGCCATCTCCGCGGTGAGCGGGAGCGACCTGTTCGGCGGCGGGGTTGCGGGAGCCAACGGCAATCAATTCATGTCCTTTCGGCTGACCGCGCTGGCTGCGGCGGACTTGAACCACGATCAGATTGTGGATCAGCATGACCTCGCCATCATTCGCAGCCACTTCGGTTCCCAGGGCTCTGCGGGAGACGTCAATCAAGACGGCGCTGTGAATGGGCTCGACATTTTGCTGTGGCAGCGCCAAGTCAACGCTGGTCCCGGCGGAAGCACCGCGGCTGTTCCGGAGCCTCGGGCAATGTTGTTGAGCGTGGGCGCGCTGGCGGTTGTGGTTTGTTATCGGAGAGGCGCCGGAGGCGCGCCCATGTCGTCGCGCTAACGGCCGTTGCAATCCGCCGATACTAGACTTCTAGAAGCAGCCGCGATGGCGATTCGACGGCTTCTTTGACGCGCCGCAGGAAGGTGACGGCTTCGCGGCCGTCGACGATGCGGTGGTCGTACGTGAGGGCGACGTACATCATCGGGCGGATGACGACCTGATTGTTGATCGCGACGGGGCGGTTCTGGATGGCGTGCATGCCGAGGACGCCGCTCTGCGGGGGGTTCACAATGGGCGTCGAGAGGAGCGAGCCGTAGACGCCGCCGTTGGAGATGGTGAACGTGCCGCCTTGCAGCTCCTCGACGCGCAAGTTGCCGGACTGAGCGCGTTTGGCGAGCTCTTCGATCGTGCGCTCGACCTCGGCGAAGCTCATGCGCTCGGCGTTGCGGAGGATCGGCACCACGAGACCGCGGTCGCTGCCGATGGCGACGCCGATGTCGTAATAGCGGCGGTAAACGATATGGTCGTTTTCGATCGTGCCGTTCAGCTCGGGGCATTGGCGGAGCGCGTCGATCGCGGCTTTCACGAAGAAAGACATGAAGCCGAGCTTGACGCCGTGGCGTTTTTGGAACGCTTCGCCGAGCTGCGCGCGGAGGTCCTTCACCGCGGTCATGTCGATTTCGTTGAACGTGGTGAGCAGCGCGGCGTTGTGCTGGGCTTCGACGAGGCGGGCGGCGATGCGGCGGCGCACGGGGCTTAGGGGGACGGCTTCTTCGCCGCGCTCGATGGCGGTGGAGGGCGTTGCGGTGGACGCGCGCTCGGCGGCGTCGCGCTGCCATTCTTCCTGGGGTTGGACGCTGGGTGTGCGATCGACGATTGGGGCGCTTTCGGTGACGGCGGGCGGTTCTTCGGCTTTGGGGGCGGGCGGCGGGGCTGGCGCGCTGTGGACGGGCGCTGGTTTGGGTTCTGGTTTGGGGGGGGTGGATTCGGCGGCTGGGGCGGTGGGTTCTGGAGCGCGTTGGGTGGGAGGTTTCTCGGCGGGGCTCGTGGACCGCTGAAGCGGGTCCACGCCGGCGGGTTTCCCGGGTTCGATTTGGGCGATTGTCTCGCCGACTTCGGCGGTTTCGCCGGTCTGCTTGAGAATCTTCACAAGCACGCCGCCCATGGGCGCGGGGACGTCGAGCGTGGCTTTGTCGGATTCCAGCTCGACGAGCGGCTCGTCCGTGTTGATCGTGTCGCCCTCGGCTTTGTACCACTGGCCGATGTAGATCTCGGAGACGGATTCGCCGACGGAGGGGACTTTGAGTTCGGTGGGCATGGGGAGGGGGTAAGTGGGTGAGGAGGTGAGTCGGAGTTGTCGTTTACTGGTAATTAGCCGGACCGCCATGCGGTCCGGGGTTCCCGGACGGCGTGGCCGTCCGGCTAGTTTGGGCGGGGAGGGTGGTTTTTTAGTGTAATTAGTCGCCTTTGAGGGCGAGGTCGACCAAGGCGGCTTGTTCTTGTTCGTGAGCGGTTTTTGAGCCGGTGGCCGGCGTGGCCGATGGCGGGCGACTGATGCAGCGCAAGGGGTAGCGGCCGCAGACGGTTTCGTCCCAGATGATGCGCAGGAAGCGCCAGGCGCCCATGTTTTCCGGCTCTTCCTGGACCCAGGTGAGCGGCGTTCCTTCGGGCAGCGGCGCCAACGCGGCGACGAGCTGGTTCATCGGGAGCGGGTAAAGCTGTTCGAGGCGGATAATGCGCGGGCCTTCGAGGCCGAGCTCCTGCCGTCGATGGCGCAGGTCGTAATAGATTTTGCCGGAGCAGAGCAGCACGCGCGTGTTTTTGTCCGAAAGCCGGGCGGTCGATTCAGGAAGGACGCCGTGGAAGCGGCCGCGGGAGAGTTCGGCGAGCGTCGAGACGCATTCTTTCCGCCGCAAAAGGCTCTTGGGCGTCATCACCACCAGCGGCTTGCGCCAGGGGCGAATCACCTGGCGGCGCAGCAGGTGGAAATATTGCGCCGGCGTCGTGGGATAGGCGACCTGGATGTTGTCTTCGGCGCAGAGCGCGAGGAAGCGTTCCAGGCGGGCGCTGGAATGCTCGGGGCCTTGGCCTTCAAAGCCGTGCGGCAGAAGGAGCACCACGCCGCTGAGGCGGCGCCACTTGGCTTCGGCGCTGGCGATGAATTGGTCGATCACCACCTGGGCGGCGTTGGCGAAGTCGCCGAACTGGGCCTCCCACATCACCAGGCCTTCGGGACAGTCGAGGCTGTAGCCGTAGTCGAACCCCAGGACGCCGGCTTCGGAGAGCGGGCTGTTGACGATCTCGACGCGGCCTTGATTCGGGGCGAGGTTTTCCAGCGGCGTGTATTCGCGGCCGTCTTTCACGTCGTGGAGGACGGCGTGCCGCTGGCTGAACGTGCCGCGCTGAGAATCCTGACCGCTTAAGCGCACGGGGACGCCCTCGACGGCGAGCGTGGCGAAGGCGAGCGATTCGGCGGTGGCCCAATCGAGCGGCTCGTGGCCGGCGGCCATCTGGCGGCGGCGCTCCATCGCGCGCACGAGCTTGGGATGGATGTTGAAGCCTTCGGGGACCTGCGTGAGTTTTTCGAGCAGCTCAATAAGCCGGCCGCGCTCGACGCCGGTGATAACATTCGGCGCCTTGTCGGCGGGACCGCCGTAGTAAATGGCCCATGGCCCGGTGGGGGTTGGATTGGAGAGCTGGAAGTCGCGGCTCTTGGCGGCGGCGAAATCGGCTTCGAGCTTCGCGTGGCGATCGTGGGCGATTTGCTCGGCTTCCTCGGCCGTCACGCCGCCGAGGCTGAGCAAGCGCTTGAGGTAGCCCTCGCGAACGGAGTTTTGCCGGGCGATCGACTGGTACATGAGCGGCTGGGTGAACGACGGCTCATCCCCTTCGTTGTGGCCACGGAGGCGGTAGCAGTACATGTCGATCACGGCGTCGCGCTGGAATTCCTGCCGGAAGTCGAGCGCGAGGCGCACCGCCTGAGCGACGGCCTCGGGGTCTTCGCCGTTGACGTGAAAGATGGGGATTTGCAGCATCTTAGCCACGTCGGTGGCGTAGGGGCTGGAGCGGGAGTCGAGCGGGGTGGTGGTGAAGCCGATTTGGTTGTTGACGACCACGTGGAGCGTGCCGCCGACGCTGTAGCCGGCCAGTTCGCTGAGGTTGAGCGTTTCCTGCGTGACGCCTTCGCCGGCAAACGCGGCGTCGCCGTGGATGAGAATCACCAGGCCCTTGCGGCGCTGGATATCGCAGTAACGGTCCTGCTTGGAACGCATGCGGCCGAGGGCCACGCCGTTGACATACTCCAGGTGGCTGGGGTTGAAGCAGAGCGAGAGGTGGACTTTGTTGCCTTGGCCGGTGGTCCAATCGCCGGAGTAGCCGAGGTGGTATTTCACGTCGCCGGGGCCGGTGCGTTCGGCGGACTCGAGATCCATGAATTCGCGGAAGATTTCGCGAGGGCTTTTGCCGATGATGTTGGCCAGGACGTTCAGCCGGCCGCGATGGGCCATGCCGAAGACGATCTCGGTGACGCCCTCGTTGCCGGCTTTTTCGATGGCGAGATCCAACAAGGGGATCAAGCTCTCGCCGCCTTCGAGGGAGAAGCTTTTGGCACCGGTGAATTTGGTTTGCAGGAAGGTTTCAAACGAGGCGGCGTCGGTGAGCTTTCGCAGGATGCGGAGCTGGTCGGTGCGGGAGAGCTCGATGTGGTTTTCAGTTTCCTCCATGCGGGCCTGGAGCCAGTGGCGGATCATCAGGTCGTCGATGTGCATGAACTGCACGCCGATGGCCCGGCAGTAGGTGTTCTGCAGCCACGCGATGATTTCGCGAAGGGTGCGCTGCCGCGGGCCCTGGATGGTGCGCGTGGAGAAGACGCGATCCATGTCGGCTTCGGTGAAGCCGTAGAAGGCGGGGGTGAGCTCCGGCGGCCGCGAGCGGGCTTGGTCGAGCGGATCGATGTCGGCGAGGATGTGGCCGCGGACGCGGTAGTTGCGCACCAGTTGATCGACGCGTTCCTGGCTGGCGGCGAGCTCGCTGGGTCGGAGTTGTGGCGCCGGTGCAACCGCCGATGGTTTTGGTTCCGGCGGCGTCGGCGCGGTTTGAATACGCAAGGGCGCTTTTGGCTGGTCGATTCCCGGCGGCTGCTTGGCGCGAGGCGGCGCATGAACGGCCTCGCCGTTGCTTGCGTGCGAGGCGTGGCCGTTGGTCAGGCTACCGAAGTAGCGGCGCCAATCGGCGGGCGCGGACTGCGGGTTCGCTATGTAGTCGGCGTAGAGGCGCTCGAGGAAACCGAGGCTTTCGCTGGGAAGGTCCAACAGCGGATCGGCAGCGTCCGCGGACGGTTTGGACATGATCGGAGTGGGCAGGGCGGCGCGGGCGAATGTGGCTTGGCTGGTGCATTTAGTATACCAAGCGGGCGGCGGAACGCGCCGGGTTAAAAGCCCCCGGCTTTGCCGGAGGACGGCCAGAGGCGCTGCAGTCCACCGACCGAGCCGGTGGCTTTAGTACTTCTTTTTTCGCTGCTATTTGGCGACGACGGCGATGCCGTACATGTTGAAGCCGCGAGAGCGGGCTCCGGCTTCCGGGGGATCGACGCCGCCCAGGGTGATGACGCCCCGCTTGGGGATGTCGCGGCTCCAGATCGAGAAGGTGAAGTCGATGCTCTTCGCGGGTCCGGCGGCCAGGACGTGGTCCTTGTGCCAGATGGTCGGGGCGCTGTCCATGCCGATGTGGTAGCCCGTCTTCTTGAAGTTCTTCAGCAGCCATTCGGGCGGCGACATGTTGTCGTCGAAGAAGACGTAGCAGATGGCGGGGCGGGAGATTTTGACGTCTACCTGGAGGTCGCCGATGAACTTATCGGAATTGAAGGGCATGATGTAGTCGGCGCCGAGCAGAAATCTTGGGAGGCCGTGTTCATCGAGGCCGTTCCACTCGTGGCCGCGGTCCACAAAGCAAGGAGCGTCCTCACGGAGTCCTTGATGGACGATTTGGTAACACTTGGCGCCCGCTTCATCGCGCATGTTGTCGCGCACGTCGAGGATCACGGGAGCCGCGTCGCCGAGACCGGCGGGGAGCGCGAGCGGAAAGAAGTCGCCGCGCTGGACGGCGACGAGCCGCTGGGCTACGCCGGCCTGGTTGAGCGTCATTGCATCGCCTTGCACGAGGCGGCGAGTCCAATTGTCGGCGGCGGTTGTCGCGGTGGCTGGGCCGCCGGCCTTCATCAGATCGACGCTCCCCTGGAAGACGACGACCTGCGTGTCGCCCTGCGGCGAGATGTTCACGCCGAATTCGGTGCCGAGATCGACAATGCGAGCCTTGGGCGTGTCGATGGTGAATCCCTTGCCCGTCTTGCCGACGAGCGTCGTGGCGCGACCGCGATGGCAGAGGATTGTCTTGGCGGAGGTGACTTCGAACTTGGCCGGGCCGAAGATTTTCACCAACGCCCCGGTGTCGAAGGTGAGCTCCAGCGTGCCGGCGGTGAAGTCAAAGGTCTGGCCGATGGCCACGCGCGACAGGAGCGGCGGCGTCTTTGTGCCATGCCGCCACTGGACGTCGTTGACGGCTGAAACCGTGGCGACGTTGTCCTTCACCGAGTGAGGTTTCGGCGCGTCGGCGATCATGGTTGAGGAATCGCCGGCCGGGTGGCTGAACCACTGCAGGGCAACAGCCACGCAGGCGATCGAGGCGCACACGGCCAGCGTGGCGACCAGGCCGCGGCGGACAGCGACCTTGCTGCCATGCAGATCCTTTTCGGCCAAGGAGAGAGCTCGCTGGCGATCGCAGTGCCCGCTGAAGATCCAGCGGAGCGAGGCGGTTTCCTGCATGTGGGCCAGATAGGCGCGACGGGCCTGGGCGCCGGTTTTTAGCAGTTCGACAAGCTCCAGCCGCTCGTCCTCGCTGAGGACGCCGTCGAGCTGGCGGATGGCCAGGCGAATGACCTGAGTTTCAACGTCGCCGTTCGACCCGTTCATGCACCGCGGCCTTTAGAGAGTTTCCGTTCTATACATTGATGCAGGGCGCCGCGAATTCGTTCCAGCGCCTTATAAACAGATGCTTCAGTCCGCTGTAATTTTGCAGCCACTTCTTTGATTTTTTTACCGGAGCTGTAGCACTCGGCCACGAGCTGCCGATTGCGGTCGGTCAGTTCCTGGAGGCACTCGCCGAGGGCTTCGTGCCTGGGGCCGGCCGACTGCTCCATCGACTCCCGCTCCTGGCCGATCAGCTCGACGAGCGAATCGTCGAACACCAGCTTGCTGCGGCTGGCCCGTTTGCGCCAGGTGAGCACTTCGTAGTGGGCCACGGTGAGCGACCACGCGGCGAAGCTGCTGCCGGGCACGTACTTGTCGAACTCGTCCCAGAGCCTGAGGCAGGTTTCTTGGACGATTTCGTCGGCATCCGCCACGTTGGGAACCAGGCTCAGGACATAGCCGTAGATCATCCGCTCGTGCTTGGCGAGCAGTAGGACGAATTCGCGCTTCGACTGGCCGCGGTCCATGCGCTGGCTGGACGCCGCTGAGGCGTCGTCCGGCCGATCCTGGTCAGGGTGATCCAGAGCGGTGGATGCCATAGGGTTAGGGCGGGATGGGAGCGAATCTGACTGAGCATAAGGCCGGCGTGGGGCAATTTCCACACGCTCGTCGGTTTTCGGCGGTTCCAGGCCGGATTGAAGTCAGAAAACGTTTCCGAGGGGCCCTAAATCTGAGGTGAACTCTGTCAGCGTGGCGGTGCGCGCCGAGTCGGCGGGTTTCTTGTCTAGCGTTGGCTGATCCTTGAGGTGGCAACCATGCAACGAATGTTTTCGAGAACGTCTGGTAGGTTTTTCTGCGCCGCGGGGCTCACGATGCTGCTCGCCTTGAGCTCGGACGAGGTCCAAGCGGCAATCAATTACGGAACGATCGATTCGACGCTTACGCAGAACTTTGACGACCTGCCG
>JAICUM010000426.1 GCA_025935855.1 Pirellulales bacterium
AGTGGTCACGACTTTCTCCTATAGAGCGCTGACCACCAAATCGCCTACCTCGCTCGTCGTATACCCCATCTTGCCGGCGTTTTGGCTTTTCATTTTTGTGGCGGTCACCTTCATGATCGCGTCCATCACGCGCTTCGCGGCTTTCGGCTTGCCCTGCTGATCGAGCAGCATGCTCACGGCGTTGATGGCGGCTATCGGATTGATCTTTCCCGTGCCGGTGTACTTCGGCGCGCTGCCGCCCATGGGTTCGAACATGCTGACGCCGCCTTTGTCGGGGTTGATGTTGCCGCCGGCGGCGACGCCCATGCCGCCTTGGATGATGCCGCTGAGGTCCGTGATGATGTCGCCGAACATGTTGGTGGTGACGATCACGTCGTAGAACTCGGGGTTCTTGACGATCCACATGCAGCAGGCGTCCACGTGGTTGTAGTCCTTCTCGACGTCGGGGTACTCGGCGCCGACTTCCTGGAAGGTGCGCCACCACAGGTCGTGGCCGGTGGTGAGGACGTTTGTCTTGGCGACTAGCGTGAGCTTCTTGCCCTTGGGGTTGTTGCGCTTCTTGGTGAGCTCGAAGGCGTAGCGGATGGCGCGCTCGCAGCCCTTGCGGGTGTAGATGGCGGTCTGCGTGGCGACTTCGTTCGGCGTGCCTTTGTGCATGAAACCGCCGGCGCCGCAGTAGAGGTCCTCGGTGTTCTCGCGGACGACGATAAAGTCGATGTCCTCGGGCTTCTTGTCCTTCAGCGGCGTTTCCACGCCGGGGAACAGTTTCACCGGGCGGAGGTTGATGTACTGGTCGAGGCCGAAGCGGAGGTCCAAGAGCAGCTTGCGTTCGAGGATGCCCGGCTTTACGTCGGGGTGGCCGACGGCGCCGAGGAGGATGCAGTCGAACTTGCGGAGCTGGTCGAGGGCGTCGGCGGGGAGGGCTTCGCCGGTTTTGAGGTAGCGGTCGCCGCCCCAGTCGAGGTCGGTGAGCTTGAGGTCGCGGTCGAAGCCTTCGAGCTTGGCGACCGCCTTGAGGACTTTAACGCCCTCGGCTGCTACTTCAGGTCCGGTGCCGTCGCCGCCGATTACTGCGATATTCATGGTGGGAAATGAGGGTTGAGGGGTGAAAGCTGAGGGGTGAGGGCGAATGATGACCGCGGATTACGCGGATGGCACGGATGGGAATTCGGGGTCGGAGCTTAACTTCTCGACGGAATTCATTCGTGCGGATTCGCGTGATTCGCGGCAAAATCGTTGTCTTGGTCTTCTTTGCGTCTTAGCGCCTCTGCGTGAGCCTGTTCGTGGTCAACAAAGGTAATCCTGGATTTTAGCGGAGGGCGGGGGGCGGCGGAATTGGCTTGGCCAGCGGGCGTTGATTGACGTAAGCCGCGTGCTCACTTTACAATAGGGGCTGTGTCGCGCGTCCGTGGGGATGGTTCGCCGCGGCTTGCTTTTCGCGATACGCCACGCTCATTCGACTGAACGGGTTGAACTTTTCTCTTTGTCGAGGGACGCCCTCGAAGGCGGTAGCGATGCAAGCCATGCCAGCCGATGCGACCACCACGATGGACGACGCCGGGAGGGCGAGCCTGGGGCCGACGATCGTCGGCGGGGTGATTGGCGCCGCCGTGGGGATCGCGGTTCACGCGTTCATCGAAACGGGCGGGTATGCCAACAAGTGGCACTTCGAGGCGCCGTGGTTTGCGATCATCATCGGGCTGCTGACCGGGATCGGCGTGCGGCAGATGAACAAGCATCACATGGAGCGGAGCTACTTGCGCGGCGCCATTTCGGGCGCGATCGCGCTGGCGGCGATTGTGCTGAGCACGCTGTTGATCTCGAAGGTCATGGAGCGGTTCGACGCGTCGAAGGCGAACGCGGCTGTGGCGGCGAAGGCGCCGGAGACGGCCGACGAGGCGCCGGCGGAGAAAGGCGATGAGGCGGCCGCGACGGCGGAAGCCGCGCCAGCGCCCGTGGCGACGCCGGCTGTCGGCGCGGTTGGCGGCGTGGGGCGGATTCGGCAGGACAAGTTGAACCCGTGGCAGTTTGTGTTCATGGCCGTCGGGGCGCTGGCGGCGTATGAGCTGGGGCGCGGGGTTGAGCATTCGCGGCGCGCGGAGGGCGACGTCGGCGCTGGGGAGCCGATGGGGGTGGCGACGGACCCGAGTAATTGAGGGGCGCGGGTTTAGGGCGAACGCGTTCCGGGTGCGGCGGACCTTCGGGTCGCGGCTAAACTTAGCCGTTGTGGGAACTCTTACTCGTCGACTTTGCCGACGGGGCGGGCGTTTTTGGGCGGCACGCCGGTGAGGGAGTCGCCGAGGTCGGCTCGCGCTTCGTCCATATATTTGCGCATGCGGGCTTCGACCTTGGGGCGGTTCTTCAGCACCGACTTCTGCTCGCCCTGCTCGTGATCGAAGTCGTAGAGCGCCGGTGGGACGACGACGTCGGTCAGCTTGCGCCACTCGACGTTGTAGATGTTCTCGTTCGGCAGCATGTTCTTGTCGCGGAATTTCCAGCGGCCGCTGCGTGTGGCGTGCAGCTCGTTGCCGAAGTAGTAGTCGAAGTGCTCCCAGGGGCTTTTGGCGCCTTTCTCGCCATGCAGCAGCGCGGTGATGTCGTGGCCGTCAATCTTGCGGTCGGCGGGCGGCTTGGCCCGGGCGAGGGCGGCGAACGTGGGCATGAGGTCCATTCCGGAGACGACTTCCTTGCAGGTGCTGCCTTCTGGCACGGTTCCCGGCTGCCAAGCGACCGAGCAGACGCGGAAGCCGCCCTCGTAGCTGCTGCCCTTGCCGCTGCGTAGCGGGGTGTTGAGGCCGCCGTTTTCGCCGCGGATGAGCCAGCCGCCGTTGTCTGAAGCGAAGACGACCAGCGTTTGCTTGTCGAGCTTCAGGTCGCGGAGCGTTTGCAGGACCTGGCCGACGCTCCAATCGACTTCGCTCACGGCGTCGCCGTAGAGGCCGCGGGGTGATTTGTCGCGGAACTTCTCAGAGGCGGCCAGCGGCGTATGGGGCATGTTGTGGGCGAGGTACAGGAAAAACGGCTGGACTTTGTGCTTCTTGATGAAGCTGACGGCTTCGCTGGCGTAACGCTGTACCTGGTGGTCGCGGTCCACGGGCTCGGCGAGCTTTTCCGTGCCGCGGTAGTAGTCGAAGGGGTCCATGTCGTTGCTGTAAAGGACGCCGAAGAACTCATCGAAGCCCTGGTGCGCGGGATTGAACTTGGGGGCGTCGCCGAGGTGCCATTTGCCGACCATGCCGGTGGCGTAGCCGGCTTGCTTGAGGACTTCGGGGATGGTGATTTCATCGAGGCTGAGGCCGAACTTCGCGTTCGGCCAGAGGACGCGGCTGGGGGACATCTGGCCGTCGGCGCGAAGTGCAATCGCATCGCCCATGCCGACGCGCACCGGGTAGCAGCCGGTCATGATCGAGGCGCGGGAGGCAGTGCAGGTCGGGGCGCCTTGGTGGAAGTTGGTCAGCCGCATGCCTTCGCGGGCCATGCGGTCGAGCTCCGGCGTGGCGATGTCGGGGGAGCCGAAGCAGCCGAGGTCGTTGTAGCCCAGGTCGTCGGCGAGAATGATGATGAAGTTTTGCTTTTCGGCGGCGTGTAAGGGCAATGCGATGAGCAAGCAAAGGACGGCGAAAAGTCGGCGAAGCATGGTGGCATTCCTGGGATGTAGGAGTAACGGATGGAATAGCACGCGGATTTAGCGGATAGACGCGGATGACGGTTTGAATGACGTGATGTTTAGCCGCGACCCGCTAGGGGAGCGCTCCCCTAGCGGGTCGCGGCTAAACTTTCTGATCCGCGCTCGTCCGCTAAATCCGCGTTCATCCGCGTGCTATTAAAGCTTCAACTGTGCATTCGCGGCAAGTCTTCGCCTTCGGCGATGATGGCGGCTTCGGCTGCGGCTAGTTCGTCGAGGCGATTCATGACGCTATCTTCAGGGGCGAAGTGCGTTGCAAGGCGCGTGTAGGTGGCATGGTGGCGGGCCTCCGATTCGAACAGGCCGCGGTAGAAGGCGGCGAGCTCTGGGTCTTCAACGTGCTCGGCGAGCTGCTGGAAGCGCTCGCAGCTGCGGGCTTCGATCAGGCCGGCGACGAGCAGACGGTCCACGGCGCGTTGTGGTTCCTGCTTGCGTACCAGGTCGTTCAGCTTACGCCCGTATTGGCTGGGCTTGAGGCGGCGGAAGCGAATGCCGCGGCGCTGGAGCAGGTCGAGCACCATGTGGAAGTGCTCCAGCTCTTCGTTGACGATCGCGGTCATCTCGCGGCAGAGCTCGGCGTCTTCGACGTAGTGGAAGATGAGGTTGAGGGCGGTGCCGGCGGCTTTCTTTTCACAGTGGGCGTGGTCGATGAGCACCTCCTCCAGGTGGGCGTCCACCTGGCGGAGCCAGCGGGCGGCGGTGGGGGATTGGAGATGTAGCATGAACCGGCAAGGGGTCGGGGGGGGTTTTTGGGGAGGGATGGAAGTTGGAGAGGGAAAACGGCAGAGGGCACAAAAACACCGACCCCGGGGAGGCGGGGGGGAGGGGGCCCG
>JAICUM010000653.1 GCA_025935855.1 Pirellulales bacterium
AAACATGCCCACGTCGGAGGACCTCCGTGGGCATGGCACCCGTTCGTTTAGGATTCTGAACATCATTAGCCCAGCCGCTTGCGGCGGGCGGGACGCCACGGTCCCAACCAAACAATACTTCTTCCTCCGTTTCCTCTGTTCCCTCCTGTCATCTCCGAATTCATTCCAGATAGTCAACAGGCGGAGGCCTAAACATGTCTTCACAAAACCGAAAGCGTCCCGAGCGCGGCTTTACGCTGGTGGAACTCTTGGTCGTCATCGCCATCATCGGCGTCCTGGTGGCGCTACTGCTTCCGGCGGTTCAAGCGGCGCGCGAGGCGGCCCGCCGGGCACAGTGCGCAAACAACTGCAAACAAACCGGCCTGGCGCTGCTCAACCTGGAAAGCACCTTCAAGTACATGCCCCAAGCGGCGGGCTACTTCCCTGGGAACGACACGGCGCAAGCCTCCGGCTCGATCGGCAGCCCACCGCCGGCGAACCAGATCAGCACGAAAGCGCCCGCCAATTGCGGCACAGTGCTGTACTTCATGCTGCCGCAGCTGGAGCAGCAGGCGCTCTATATGTCGCTCAACGGTTGGAACTTTAATCAGCCCTATGGCGGCTGGACCATGTCGCTCTTCAATCAGAATCCTGCCAAGGTCGTGGCGCCGCCGAGTGTGTACCGATGTCCCTCGGAAACGTCGGCCGGGCCCGAAAGCATTGTCCAGCCGGAAGATTGGGACAAATCTTGGGGCGGGGGGAATTACGTGCCCAATGTTCAGGCACTCAATCATTGGTGGAAAAAGCGGAACGATCCATCGGGCGACGCCCGCGGCATCTCGGACGGCCCCACGCAACCGGGACCGTTTACGCATCCGCGACTTCAGCAGATTACCGACGGCACGAGCAATACGCTCGCCTTTGTCGAACGCTATGCAATTTGCCCGCTTCCCGCGCGAGGCGACTTCGGACGCACACATTGGCTTGGCACGCAGGCCTCGAAATACGATTCCGTCTTTGCTTGGCGCGCTTATGACTGGCCCGAGGTCGGTGTGCTCGCCTCACGCGATGAGTTCGCCGGCTGGGGAGATGGGCCGCAGATCGCGCCCACCGCCGAAACTTGTAACCCCCTCTTAGCGCAAACGCCGCACGGCGCGATGAACGCCGTGATGATGGACGGCAGCGTCCAGAGCATCGGCGACATCGACTACGCGGTCTGGCGCGCCTACATCTATCCCCGCGATGAGGGCATGCAAACGCGTCCGCCGCTGGACTTGTAGTACTGTACCTTGGCTGTAACGCGTGCATAAACGTGCATAAATCTGTCTGTCTTACAGCTTGTCGTGAAAGCATTTATCGAAACAGCACCGGCGATTTGACCATGAATGAGCTTAAATCCATTGGACCGCATCGCTGTTACGGTTTGCTCGTCGTTTTCGCCGTAGCGTCGCTCGGCTGTGGGCCAAAACAAAAAGCGGACCCTAACCGTACGACGGTATCAGGTAACGTCACGTTCGACGGCAAGCCGTTGCGCGGCGGGAATATTACATTCGCCCTCGTGAACGGCAACATCGCCTCAACGGTTTCCCTCAATGAAGGGCACTATTCCACCAATCGAGTCCCGATTGGCTTGAACCAGGTCAGCATCGAAACGGAATCCCTGAAATACGGCAGCCCCGGTTTGTATGTAAAGATTCCTGACAAATACACCGACCCCACCAAATCAGGGTTTCAAGTAGAGATCAAGCCCGGCGAAAATACCGACGCTAACTTTGAATTGAAGAAATAGCCTCAGGGGAGCCGCGACGCATGTTTGCGTTCAGACAAGTGAGAGAGACTTCCCAACGACGACGGCGATCAAGCATAAACAGGTCGATGAATGTCACAATCACACGGTAAGATTTCTGATTCCCGCCCCAACGACGTGTACCTCGTCGCCAGCGGCGATTTGCGGCTTTCGGCCAACCGGCAGTGCTGGCCGGCCCAGCGCGACATGGAGCGGGCCCTAGAAGTTGCCGTCGAAGCGCACGGCTACCGGCTGTGCCGCGCTCATCCCTACAACGCGGACCAGGGGCACGGCTTCATCGCAAGTCAGCGCGAAGGCATCGAGGTCTTCAAGCACATTCCGCCCGACGCGCCGCTCATTGTGGCCGAGGCCGTGTGGCAATATTCGCACCACGTGCTGGCCGGGCTCACGACCCATCGCGGGCCGATCCTCACCGTGGCGAACTGGTCGGGTCAGTGGCCGGGGCTGGTGGGGATGCTGAACCTGAACGGCTCGCTCACCAAGGCCGGCGTCCCCTACTCGACACTGTGGAGCGAAGAATTCACCGACGCGTACTTCACCGAGCGGCTGAACGCATGGCTGCGCACCGGCGCCTGTGCGCACGACCAAGGCCACGTGCAGCCCTTCGCCGCGGCCCGCGCCCCGCGAGACATGCAATCGCTCGGCGCCCAGCTGGCCGAGCAGCTTCAGCGTGACAAGGCCATCATCGGCGTCTTCGACGAGGGGTGCATGGGCATGTTCAACGCCATCATCCCCGATCATCTGCTCAACAAAACGGGCGTGTTCAAAGAA
>JAICUM010000549.1 GCA_025935855.1 Pirellulales bacterium
CCCGGCAAGCGGGCGGCATCTTAGCCTGTCAATCGGCGCTCACACCGGGGCAGGCCAGGCGCTACCAAACCACCCCGTGAGCTACGCCAAAAATAAAGGAAAACCGCCATGTCTTGGCTCCGCGTGCAAATCGTCCTGCTCGATGCCGCCAGCGCCCTCGTCACTTTCGCGGCGAACTGGCTATTGCAATCGACGTTACTGATTGCCGCGGGGCTGGTTGTGGCCTGGTTGGCGCGCCGCCGCGGGGCCGCAGTGCAGTCGGCCATTTACCGGACCACGCTGGCCGCCATCGTCGTTTGTCCGTTGGCGACACTCTTTTTATCGTTGAACGGTGTTTCAGGTTGGTCGCTGCCGATGCCCGTGGCCTGGCAGTATGAAGAGTTGCCCGCTCTCGCCAGTGCTGAGCTGGACGGCGTCATTGAAACCGCGCAGATTGGCCTTTCGGAGGGCGAGGCGCCGGCGAAACGCCCCGTAGAGCGAGCGTCTCGCTTGCTGGCGCACCGGCCGCCGACGGAACAAGCGAGACGCTTATTCTACGATGGAGCATCCGCCCTGCGAGGTGCGGTCGATAGACCGCGCTACCGCGCGGCATGGGGCTCTCAGGAAGCGAGCCGGTCAATCGCGTTGCGAAGGAACGTTGATAGGTGAAACCACTCGCCGCTGCTCCGAAATGCCGCGTAACGCGTGTGTATCGCGCGTTCGACGGCGCGCCCGCCACGGATCGTTCCAATGAGCGACAGGGGGTGACTCGACGCAGTCTGAAGCTGCCGCATCCTCGCAAGCGGGTCCGCCGCCGTCCCGATCTTCACGCGGTCTGCCATCAGGTGGAGCGGGTGCAATACTGAACAAATCATTTTTTTCCCGCCTCTTGACGCAGGGGGGTTGACAACCGCTAGAATGGGCGCGCGCTTGGCGCTTTGGCGTCCATTCCTGTCGGGCGGCGCAACGATCCTCCCGCCCGCGTGCTTGCTTTGCTGCTCTCCCCACCCTTACCTAACGTACCTACTCGGTTACGTCCAGCGCGCGCGCTATATCTACTACTCGTAGGTACGTACGTAAGTGTGTGAGAGCAGCCCGTCTTCCAAAGCGGTGACGGCCTGGGAAGGCCATCCTCCATTCGCCGATGACTCACATACACCCATTACGCAATTTGATGGGCAAAGTAAAGTCCGGCGTAGACTTTAGGATCGACAAGCAAGCCGCGTGCGGACTGCTCGGTAAGCCATTCAGGCACGCGTGACAGCTCGACGGCGTGAACGACAATTTGTTCTGAATCGTCGCCGCCGCCGGCCGATACTTGCTTGAGATCCGTGGCGACGATGAAAGCCACCATTTCAGAGGCCAGACCGGAGGTCGGCGGTCCTTCGGCCACAAGCCGCAGCGTGGCCGCCTCGTAGCCAGTTTCTTCCAGCAATTCACGGCGAGCGGCGGCTTCCAACTCCTCCGCTTCCGCGCCTTCGACGTCGCCCACCAGGCCCGCTGGCAGCTCGATGACCGGCTTGCCGACGGGTACGCGAAACTGTTCGGCCAGCAAAAGCCTTCCGTCGTCGGTGAGCGCCACCAACACCACCGCGCCTGTGGCCTTGGTTCGTTCGGCATATTCCCAACGCCCTTGCCGAACGAGCCGCAGATGTTTTCCCTCCGCCAGAATTTGCCGCGGAACGTCATCGCCTTGACGAGCCCGCCGAAGCCGTTCATCGTGCGTCGCGCGACTTCATAGAAGGCATGCGTCTCCAGGCCCGGATAGTAAACCCGTTCGATCTTAGGATGGTTGGCCAGAAAACGGGCCACGGCCAGGCCGTTTTCGTTGTGCCGCTGCATGCGCAGGGCAAAGGTCTTCAGGCCGCGCAGCAAAAGCTGAATGTTGTGCGGCGAATTGATCGCCCCCATGATGCCGCGGAGCTTGCGAATCGGTTCGATCTTTTCGTTCGAACCAATAATCACACCGGCCAGCAAGTCGTTGTGGCCTCCCAAGTACTTGGTGGCGGAGTGAAGCACATAGTCGATGCCGGCCGCCAGCGGCCGCACGTTGAAGGGGGTGCCCAGCGTGGCATCGATGAGTGTTTCCACGCCGTGCCGCTTGCCGATGGCCGCGAAACGCTCCAAATCAACCACGCTCAGGTGTGGGTTGGTTGGCGACTCGCTGACGAGCAGCCTGGTGCGGGGCGTGATGGCGGCTTCCATCGCATCGTAGTCGCAGGCCCTGACTTGCCGCGTGACGACGCCGAACCGCGAAAGATGCTTAACGCAAAATTCTCGACTGCGATGGTAACACTCGTCGAAGAAAATAACCTCGTCGCCGCCGTTCAGCCGGCCCATCAGCAGCCCGACGATGGCGGCCATGCCCGTTGAAAAGAGCAACGCGGATTCACCACCTTCGAGCGCCGCCAGCTTGCGCTCGACCACGCGCTCGCTCGGATTGCCATAGCGGCCGTACTCTTCGCGCGGCAGTTTCTGCTCGATGAAGTCGATCACCGCCTGCGTATTGGCGAAGGTGTACGTCGATGAGCAGAAGATCGGATCGGTGATGGAGTAGGCCGGCTTCTGCCGCTCCTCTCCGGCATGCACGGCCACCGTCGACGGCTGCCACGGCGGTGAGCCGTCGGCAGGATTGTGCTGGAAAGTCATGGCATTGTCTTCAAGTTGGACGACCGCAGGGAGAAAAACCGCGCGAGCGATCGCGGCTTACACGAGCTGTCGTTCGATCGCCAACTTAAAAACCTTCGCCTTGACACAAAACTGTGCGGCGAACGGGCGATGGCACTTTAGCAGGTGAAGGCTGCAAGCGGCCGCAAATCCCAATTCCATCTGATTGTAGCTTTGTGCCGAGTGCCCCGCAAGGCTTGGCTCATTCATCGCCGCCTCACGGCACGTTCCACGACCCTCGGGCACGCCGCAAAGCTGGAACGGCGACTGTGCGGATGGCACTAACGTTTTAACGCGGCTTGCTTCACGAATCCAACCTGGGGAGACGCGCCACGCACGATACACTCGCTGCGGTAGCGCGACAAAACTTCGTCCGTCAAGCAGCGGGTAAAAAACATCGAGCCCACGGGATTGAGATGGACGGCATCCTGGAACAAAGAGTCGGGCACGTAATCCGAGTAGTCGAAGAAGCAGCAGGCATAGGTTTTCGTCAAACAATTGACGTATTCACGATACGCTGCCCTGATATCAGGGGTGAAATTCTGCCGGTAGAACGAGCTATTTGGCGCGCCAATCAGTACGGCGGCGACGTTTTGGCGACGACATCGATCGAGCAGACGTTCCAGCGCCGCGGCGGTTGTGCCTCCCGGCGCATAGCCGCGGAACCGCCCAGCC
>JAICUM010000688.1 GCA_025935855.1 Pirellulales bacterium
TAACTCCTCACACAAACTAATCCTCCGGTCCCCTCCCCTCGACGGGGAGGGAGCCGGAGCGGTCGAGACAAAATCAATGGCCGAACAAACCCGCGACCGAATTCTCATCGCCGACGACAATGAGGCGAACGTCGAGTTGCTCGAGGCTTATTTGAGCGATAGCGGGCTGGATGTCGAGATCGCCGTCGCCGTGGATGGGCAGGATACGCTCGACAAGGCCGCCTCGTTTCAGCCGGACCTCATCCTGCTGGACGTGATGATGCCGAAGCTCAGCGGCTTCGAGGTCTGCCAGAAGCTCAAAAAGAACCCCGCGACCAGCAAGATCATGATCCTCATGGTCACCGCTCTGAACGAGCACGGCGACATGGAACGGGCCGTCGATGCTGGCACCGACGATTTCCTGTCGAAGCCGGTCGATAAGGTGTCGCTCATCACTCGCGTGCAAAACATGCTGAAACTCCGCAACGTCTCGGACGAACTGGAGCGTTTGCGGCGTTACATCGAACAGATGGAAGCCGAGCGGTAGAATGGGATCGGCATTGGAGAATTGTTCTCCAACGCCTGTGAAAGGCCTGAAAGGCCGTGCTAGGAAAGCCCAGGGCGAAGCCCTGGGTCGCGAGTCGGCAAAATGACGGGAAGCCCTGAAAGGGCGTGCTAACGATTGCAATCGTTAGCACGCCCTTTCAGGGCTACGGGCCGATTGGCGCCCGGATTACCCAGGGCTTTGCCCTGGGCTGTCATAGTGCGGCCATTCAGGCCTCCAGACGTTGGGCGTCGGAAACTCGCGCCTGTGGGGTTCGAAGTCGGTCTTCGCCGTTATTAGGGTTGCTATGAGAGTCTTGCGTCTGGCCTTTGTGCTGGGTTTGATCTTTCTCGGCGCGGGTTGGGCGCTTGCTGATTCGACGTCGACGGCGAGCGTTGCGTCCTCCGCGACGGACGCCAGCAAGGCGACGATTCAGAAGCTCATCTCACAGCTTGGCGACGAGCAGTTTGCCGTGCGCCGCCATGCCGAAGAAGAGCTGGTGCGGCTGGGGCCGGAGGCGTTTGACCAGCTCAAGGCCGCGGAGGATGCGGCGGATTTGGAAGTCGCCGAACGGGCCCGGTACATCATTCAGCGGATGCGGGTGGATTGGGTCCGCGCGGAGGATTCACCGGAGATCCGCCGGACGCTGGCCCGCTATGGAGACCTCAGCCAGCCGGAGCGTGAAAAACGGATCGCCAAGCTCAATGAGCTGAAGGACGGCGAGGGGCTGCCGGCGCTGTGCCGCATCGCCCGGCTGGAGCCGGCGCCGACGGTGGCCCGCCGCGCGGCTCTGACCATCCTCGATCGTGAGCCGTCGGCCGAGGCTAAGGCTCGACTGGCCGCTTGCCTCGAGGAGCTGAGCTCCAGCCAGCGGGCGCCGGTAGTGTGGATCAAGCTGTGGCTGCGCGAGCTGACGGACCGCAAGGGAACGATTAAGGACTGGGACAAGGCGGTCGAAGCCGAAGTCGCGTTGCTAAAGGAGGAGTCGCTCGAAACCAACCAGGAGCTTGTGTACGAGTTGCTTAAGCGTCGACTTGAGACGTGTAATGACATGCACTTAGTGGATGAAACCACGACATCGTTGCTGCGGGTCGTCGATCTCTTCAATGAAAGGGTTTCGCCAGACCGCTTCGTCGTGGACCTGCGCTGGGCGCTAAAGTGGATTATCGATCACAAGCGATGGGACGTGCTCGAGCAAGTCGAAACGCAGCGAGGCGACGATCTTCAAGCGAGTCCCGAGGTGCTCTACTATCTCGCGGCGGCGGAACATCGTGCGGGTCGAGAGGACGAGGGTGAAAAGCTGGCGAAGAAGGCGTTCGGCATGCAAAGCACGCCGCGCGAGCGGTGGGCCGTGGAAAAACAATTAGCGGCATTGGGCTTCGTTGAGTGGTGCGAGCGCGAGTGCCGCCGGGTGATTGAGGACTCCCCGGTGGCCAGCGCCGATTCGTTGATCGCGCGAGAAGATTTGGCAACTTGGCTGCACGACCGCGAGGATTTCAAGCGCGCAGGCGAGTTACTAGGCGAGTTTTTCGACACCGTAAAGGACGACCGGGCGGCGTTGCAGCGAGTCACGCAAGAACTCAGCAGCCTGGCGGGGATGGTACAGCGGGACATCAACTACTACGCCGCCAAGCGAGAGTTTTACCGGGCCAATGAATACAAGAAAGAAAATCAACCGGACAAAGAACGTGAAGCACTCTTGAAATCATCTCGCCTAAATGACGGTGATCCTGATGTGCTGATCGCCATGTACCGATTGAAAGACGCGAATCCGGAGTTCCGCGA
>JAICUM010000122.1 GCA_025935855.1 Pirellulales bacterium
CCCGAGTGCCGCGGCAAAACGTTCCTTCATGGGCGGCTAGCCTCGTCACCCACGGGGTACTCATCGCTTGCCTCGCCACCATTACGCTCGCCACGGTGGATCGCCCGCTCGAAACCGAAGCCTACATCACGCCCCTCCAGACAGAGCAACTCGACTTCTCAAAAGTTGAGCCCGCAACCGTCGCTGACTTGGTGCAGCCTGACGTTGCCGAACTGCCGACTGATCTTGCCGATCCAGGCGCGATTGGCGCTTTCGGCCAGGTATCGATTGATTCGGCATTGAACGGCGTGGCGACCGACCCGGGCGTGTTCAACGCGGCAGACGATCTTGGTCTGGGCGGGCCGGCGGGCGACGGACTTGGCCCCTTCGGAAAGGCAGGTTCGCCTTCGGGCAAAGGCAAGGCAGGGCAGGGCATGGGCCGCGGCACGGGGAAGCGCGGCGAGGGCCTCGGCGGCGAGTCGATCGCCAAATTCTTCGGCCTGGAAATCGACGGGCGGCGCATCGTGTTCGTCCTCGACAATTCCGGCAGCATGCAGGGAGGCCGATTGGAGACCGTCATCGCCGAGTTGCTGCGCTGCGTTGACTCGCTGACAAAGGATCAAGAGTTCTATGTTCTCTTCCACAGCGACATGGTCTATCCGCTCTTTTATCCCGAGCCGGTTCAGCAATACATCCAGCCGACCGAGGCGAACAAAAGGCAGCTTGCCCGCTGGCTGGATACGGTTGAACTTTGTCTTGGCGATTCGGTCGATGAAGCGCTGGTCGCCGCGGAGCTGATTCAACCCGACACGGTCTTTCTGTTGAGCGACGGCCGCATCCAAAGCGAAAAGAAGTACCGCTATCTGGCGAGCGGCGGTGCTCGCCCCTTCGCGCTGAATACCTTTGCCGTGGGACTTGGCTCGAGCGTTGCGGGCCGCCGCAATCTGCAGACGATCGCCGAGGCGAATCACGGACAATTCCGTGAATCGGACGTGCCGGCGGAGATGCGGGACTTGGCGCGCCGCAAGCCGCGGCCGTATCACTCAGAAACCCCCGGTCCGGTCTGGGGCCGCAAAGTGAAACCCTTCCGCACCCGAGGCTAATCATGCCTTCCCGCCTTCGTAGCTTGTTGCTTAGTGCGTTGATCCTCTGCACATGTCGCGCGGTTCAGGCCGAATGGCAGAACGCACTGAAGCCAACGGGCGTCGCCGCCGGCAACTTTAAAGTCGCCGAAGGCGGCAAGCCGCTCTGCAAGATTGCGGTTTCAAATCCTTCGTCCGCGGTCGAAAACAGCGCCGCCAAGGAGCTGCAGCATTGGCTGCACGAAATCACGGCCGCGACGCCGGAGCTTGCCAAAAATCCCGACGGACCATGCATCGTCATCCGCACTGAGCCTGCGCTCGGCGAAGAAGGATATCGGATCGCTGTAGAAGGCGACGACCTGATTCTCGCCGGCGGCGCCGGCCGCGGCTGCATGAACGCCGTGTTTGCACTGCTGGAAGAAGACCTCGGCTGCCGGTTCTACACAAACGAATCCATTAAGCTGACGAAAACCGCTTCGCTCACGATCCAGCCCGTCGCCCGGCAGTACAAACCGCAGCTCCGCCTGCGCGATCCGTTCTACAAATGCGCATTCGATGCCGCGTGGTCGCTCCGCAATCGCACGAATTGCCCGGAAGCTCCCGTGCCGGAAGAGCAGGGCGGGTACATTGACTACGACGGCATGTTCGTTCACACCGCGGCAACGCTCGTGCCAGTCGATAAGTACTTCAAGGACCATCCGGAATACTTCTTCCTAAACAAGTCCGGCCAGCGCGCGCCGCAGCAGCTTTGCACGACCGATCCGAACGTCCTGAAGATTGCGACCGAGACGGTGCTGGCGCAGCTTCGCAAAAGCCCGCACACCGAGATCATCAGCGTCTCAAAGAACGACAGCGGCGGAGATCAGCTTTGCCAGTGTGAGCGCTGCAAGAAGCTGCGCGACGCCGAAGGCGGAGCCGAGATGGCCTGCCAATTGGTACTCGTAAACGGGGTGGCCGAAGCGGTGGAGAAGGAGTTTCCTGACGTCATCATCGACACGCTCGCCTATCTCGACACCATTGCCGTGCCGAAGACGATGCGGCCGCGGCACAACGTGGCCGTGCGGCTGTGCAACGATTCGATAGGCGCCTGGTCACAGCCGTTCAAGCCCGCCGAGCAACTGCCCGTGGCGAAGATTGCCGAGGCTTGGAGCGCCGCTCACAACCGCATTTACGTCTGGGACTATAACGTCAACTTCAGCCACTACCTGGCGCCGATGCCGAATCTGGACGTCATCGCCGCGAACATTCGCTTCTGGGCGAAGAACAACGCCGAAGGCGTCATGCTTCAGGGCGGCTATCAAGGCCCGGCCGACGGCGACGAGCTGAAGTCGTGGGTCGCGGCGAAGCTGATGTGGGATCCTTCGCGCGACGAGAAGGCCCTGACCGCCGACTTCATTTGGGGCCATTATGGCGCCGCCGCGCCGGCGATGGCCGAATACGAGCAACTTCTTGAGGGTCTCCGCACCAAATACCCGGACGCTTTCGCCAACTGCGGCGGCATACGCTACAACGTTGACGTCGGCTTTCTGACGAAGGAGTTCATCGACCAGGCGAGCGCGCAATTCGCCAAAGCCAGGCAAGCCGCGGCCGGCAACGAAACGCTCACCAAACGCGTCGAACGGGCCGAGCTGCCGATTCTGTACGTGAAGTGTGCTCGCGGCAAAGCCTTCACCGGCAACGGCTATGTTCAGGCAGTCGCCGACTTTGAACGCATCGCCCGCCGAGAGGGCGTGACCTACATCGCCGAGTGGACGCCCAGCTTCGAGCCGACGCTGGCCGCCTGGAAAAAAGCCGCCGCTGAGAAGTAGACGGCTAAGCGTCCGGCTAACTATCGGCCGGTTTTCCAGTGAGCGCAAAAAAGCGGGCCTCGAACGAGCCAAATACACTTTGACTCGACGGGTTGGTCAGGGGCAAGTGAACCAACCCATCAAAATTCGTTCGAGGCCCCGCGGGCCAGTAAGGTTGTGGTCAATCGCCGCGGCCAAGTGGCTGGCAGCGATTGACGCCTCTCCTTTAAGCACGCGGTGTGCCAGCATGTCTGACCTCGCGGACCGCAGGTCGTTTCTTGACCGATCTAACTCCTGTCCTCAGCGTATGTTAGTGTGAGACGGCTGGCGGTCAGGCCGGCGCTAATTCCGCGAGGTTGATCCTTGCGTTCACGGCACTTCGCTACATCATTCCAAGACGCCTTGCCGCGGAACGCCGCAATGAGCTGATTCCCCGCCGACGTGCTTGCAACCCGCCGACGGTTTTGTCCCACTTTGAGAACTGCCGCCCGCTCCTGACCATTTAAGCTTCCGCAGCTATATTGCGGCTCCTTGCCGCGCTATCGCCTCGGGACCTTGCCGCCGTGCCAAACAACCCTGCTCGAATTGGCTCCTACCGCTGCGGCTTGGGTGAGCCGCTGCTGTGGATTGCCGGGCCATGCGTCCTGGAAACGCTGCCGGCGGCGCTGGAGATTGCCCGAGAGCTGAAGCGCATCGCCGAGGCGCTCGGCATCCAGCTCGTCTTTAAGGCGTCGTTCGACAAGGCCAATCGCACGAGCGTCAGCTCGTTCCGGGGCGTGGGCCTCAAGGCCGGGCTGGAGATGCTCGCCGCGGTTCGATCGGAAACCAGGCTGCCGGTCACGACCGACATCCACGAATCCGGCCAGGCGGCCGCGGCCGGCGAGGTGTGCGACGTTCTGCAAATCCCAGCGTTTCTCGCCCGGCAGACCGACCTTTTGCTGGCTGCCGCCCGTACAGGAAAAGCCGTGCATGTCAAAAAGGGGCAGTTCATGGCCCCCGGCGACATGCGGCACGTGGTCACCAAGCTCGCCGAGGGCGGCTGCCAGAACGTGCTGCTCTGCGAGCGGGGCACGTTTTTCGGCTACGGCCGGCTGGTGAACGACATGCGGGCCATCCCGCAGATGCAATCCCTGGGCTGCCCGGTGGTGTTCGACGCGACGCACAGCGTTCAGGAGCCCGGCGGCCTGGGCGACGCCACTGGCGGCAACCGGGCGATGGTCGAGCCGCTGGCCCGCGCGGCGATGGCCGTCGGCGCCGACGGCCTGTTCACCGAAACCCACCCCGACCCTGATAAGTCCCCCAGCGACGGGCCGAATATGATTCCCTTGTCGGCGATGGAACAACTGATGCGCCGGTTGCTCAAGATTCGCGAAGCCGCGACCCTGTCCCACTAGTTGCGACGCCTGCCCAGACGTGCTTGTCAATGATTCGCAAAGCCTTCATTTCAAAGTCCTCGGCTTCAGCTTTGATTCTTGCGGTTGGCGGCGTTTTGGCGCTTTTAACATTCGGCTGCCAGCGACAAACGCATCACGTCAGCCGCACCGTGGCCAGCCGCGCCAATGACGGCGGCGTGTACTTGCGGAGCGTCGCGGACACGCTGAACGACCTAGCGGACAACGTCGATCTGGAGCTTAATCCGGCCCAGCCGATTCTCACAGCTTCGACCAGCGCCGATGGCAAGGAAGTCCTCGCCACCTGCACGGCCAACCCGTACGACGGGCAGAACAACTTTTTGGTGGCGACCACCGGGAACGCGAAGTTCTTTTCGATCGACGTGAAGCCGGGCGATGTGATTCGCTACTACGTGAACGCCGATCAGGAATCGGCCGAGCGCGGCGTCGTACAGCGAACCGCCATTCAGCTCAAAGTCCGGCGGCTCGATACGAAGGATCCTGAGAACTCGCTGGTCATCGACAACGCGCTGAACGCGCCGGTGGACATCCCTCAGCGGATCGAGATCTGGCGTTACTCGGACAAGCGAATGGATGCAATTCGCTTTGCGTTGAACCGCTATCTCGTTCGCCGCTTGCCACCGGCGGGGTGGGAGCCGGCGCCGGACGTGGCCGCCCTGCAGCAGATCGTCGAGCGGGCGAACCAGTGGGTTCGCAGTCAGCCGCAGGCCGATAAGAGCTGGAAGGTCGAGCCGATGATCGCCGAGCTGCCGAACGAGCTTCGGTCCGCCAAGGGCGTGGCCGAAGCCATCGCGCCGGAGAACCTGCGGCAAGGGAACTTCGCCGACTGGGAAGGCCGGCTGCTCGCTCAGGCCGTGTGGTGCCGAGACATCGCCCAATGGGCCCGCGGCAGCGCGACCAGCGACGCCGACGTCGCGGCGGCGCTGTTTGACTGGACCGTGCGGAACGTGCAGCTCGATCGGCCGGGGCTCGAGGTGACGATTCACCACCCCTGGCAGGCACTGATGTACGGGCACGGCTCGGCGGCGCATCGGGCTTGGGTGTTCGTCGAGCTTTGCCGGCAGCAGCAGATCGACGCGGCGGTGTTGCGGCCAGCCGGCGTCGATCCGGCGACCGCGCCGCTGCTGGTGGGTGTGTTGGCGAAGGACGACGTGTTGCTATTCGACCCGAAGCTGGGCTTGCCGCTGCGTGGCAAGACCGAGGCGCCGGCGACGCTCGCCGAGCTGACGGCGGACGATTCGCTACTGCGGCAGCTCGATGTTCCCGGTCAGCCGGCGTATCCGCTCTCAGCTGAGCAGCTTAAGCAATTGGACGCCTTCATCGTCGCCTCGCCGCTGCAGTTGGCTCGCCGTAGCGAGCTGATTCAGAACGGCCTGGAGGGCGAGCAGCTTGTCCGGCTGGCGGCGAATCCGAAGGCGCTCGCCGAGCGGCTGAAGAAGCACGCCGAGATCAAGTCGGCGAAGCTCTGGCCGCAGCCGTTCCAGGGGCTGGCCGACGAGTGGAAGATGCCGCAGGTCGAAGCCGATCCGGAGCACAACATCCCCGCTCAGCCGTACCGGCAGATGGCGGTGGCGGAGTTTGCGCCGTTTGCCGAGAAGCCGCTGTTGTGGAAGGCCCGGCTCCTGCACTTCCAGGGGAACAAGGACGTTCGGGCAAGCGAGCGCGGCGATCCGCTGGCTGAGGCTCGGCCCGGTCATCAGCAGGCGGTGAAGATGTACATCGATCCGTCGATCCGGCCGTCGAACGCCACGCTGGCGAAGGAAGCCGACGACAAACGAGCCGTCGGCGCCGCCGGGAAGGCGGACGCCAGCTACTGGCTGGGCCTGCTGAGCTACGACCGCGGTAACTACGAGGTGGCTCTCAACTGGCTCGGCGACCGCACGCTGGACGTGGCCGCAAACGGCCGCTGGGCTGATGGCGCCCGGTACAATCTGGCCCGCACGCACGAAGCGATGGGGCATTATGCACAGGCGGCCAAGCTGCTGGAAAGCGACCCAGCGGACGCCCCGCAGCGCTATGGCAATCTGCTGCGTGCGCGGCGCCTCGCGGAGAAGGCCGCCGCGGCGGAGACGGCGGCCAAGTAGGTCCCTTCTGCCGGAAGGGACCTTGCGCTGCAGAGCGATTCAGGGTCGAGGCGATTGGCCAAGGTCCCCGCTCGGCAAGCGGGACCCATCACGCTCACCTTTCTTTTTCGTTCGCCTCCGAACTGCGAACGTGCACTGGTACTGGAATTGCAGGATTCGCTGGCCCGTTTTGTTCCGCGTCATGATGCACGCGTCCGAGAGTCGCGCGTCATCGTGGAGGAAGGAGAGGCTGGCTGTTTCTGAGTCAGGCCAGCATGCGTCAGCAGCACCAGGAGGAGAGCATGGCGTCATTTATTCGGATCGCGGTTTTTGAGTTGGCCGCCAGCAGCTTGCCAATGTTCTGCAAGCCGGCGAGCGACAGCGTTTGGGAAGTCATCGTCTGCACGGCGTGTGCGGCGCCGGCGGCATTGGCGCTGGCGCTTCAGATCGCCCAGCGGATGCCGATGTTCACCGAGGCGCCGCTGACATCGGTGCAATAGCGGCGGCGTTACCGTGGGATTGACGGCGGCGGTCAACTTCGGCGCCAGGTCCCGCTCGGCAAGCGCGACCTACTTTTTGTCATTGCGCTGAATTCTGTCGCGAAACTCATTTTTGGTGACAGAAGTCCTATCTTACTGCCGTCGCGGCGTTTACGCGCCGCGTGAGGTGCGCCAATTATCCGCGGCGGCTGACACAGCAGGGAAGGCATTCAATGTCGGCGCGCATCGGTTCCGAAGACCCTCGGGGCCGATGCGTAACTAGGGTAAATTGCCAAAGAACATGTACGCATGAACATATCACAAGCAGCGGCCAAAAGCAATTCGAAAATTTGGGCCAGGCTACCGTCAAGTATCGTGAGGCGCCTTCGCGCGCTTATAATGGGCCCGCTTCCAATCTTTCATTGATGGAACCGGCAATGTCATTACTTCAATTAGGAATGCTCGCCCTGATCGCGCTGCAGGCGTCGGCGGATTCGCGGCAGACCATTCAGTTCACGAAAGACTCGCTTGAGGCGGTCAAGAAGAACGTCGCGGCGGGGAAGGCGGTGCTGGTCGATGTGCGGAGCAAGGAGGAATGGGAGAAAGGACATCTAGAGGGATCGATTTTTCTGCCCGTCACCTCGCTGCGGAAGCACAGCCTGGACGTGAAAGCCGTGGCCAAGACGCTGCCGAAGAAGGAAGAGAAAAAAGAGCCGAAGATTCTGTACACGTTTTGCGTGGTGGGAATGCGGGCCAAGGAGGCGGGGAGGGTAGTCGAGAGGCTGGGATACCAAGTGCGGGTGCTGAAGCCGGGGTATGAGGAGCTGGTGAAGGCGGAGTTTAAGCGGGCGGAGAAGAAAGACTAGCGCCAGTGGTTGAGGATGATGAACTGGTTCTCGACAGGCGCGCCGGCGGCGAGTAGCTTGGAAATGGCTGCGGCAATGCCGTGTACAGTGAGGTCTCGGCGCCGGTTGTTCTCCCGGCGAATCATCAGAATGCCCGGATGGGTTCCACCAGCCTGGCGGACGAGATAGTGAAGCTCTTCAAAGTCGTCGTAATTTGCCGACAGCAGCGTCCGGTTCAAAGCGATGGCTTGCGTTAAGTGAACAGGATCGCTTTCGCCGGCCATGTTGAGATCGCTTGGCCGTACAACATCGTGTCCGCCGCGTTGCAGGAGCCGGACCAGCAGAACCTCAGCTGAATCATCGTCCAGATAGAGTCTCATTCGCCGCGTGCTGCACGCTCTTCAGCGAACCGCTCTTCCACTTCACGGTGGATGCGCGCTCGCTCCTGGGGTGTGATCATCCTGTACTTGAGATGATACTTATAGTCCGGATCATTCATGCCGGTCGCTTCCATGATGGCTTCTTCGCGAGCGAAGTCTTGGCGGATGGCGACGGGGTCGGTGTCGCAGTAGGCAATTGCTTCACGGACCGCCTCGATAGGTAAGCTGTAGTCCTCGGCAATCTCTTCGGGGGTCATCGGCTCCTCCTCGGACATGTAGCGTCCATAGAGAGTGCGGGCGAAGATTTTCGTGCCCTTGATGAAGAGCTGCTTGTAGTTGGATTTGGGGTTCCGTTCGAGGAATTTGTATTGGGTGGAGACGCTGGACATGAGAGGGTGCTCCGGGCGAGGATGACGAATCAATTATATCATTCCAGCGGCGCCGGCAAAAATGTCGGGTGGCGACAACGCAACTCCTTCAGAGTTGCCGGTGGCGCTGGGACGCCTACCCGGGGTAGTCGCCTGCGGCGACAACCCCCGGCTGAATGCAGTAACGCCGTTGGCGTAAGGAGATTGAAGTGATTATCAAGCAAATCTCCGGTTGGCAGTTTCGATGGGGCGGCGACGAGCATACTGGATGGTTGCCGCCCGGGGCGGCGAAGCCGGCGCCGACAGCAGTCAGAACCGCGCAATTGAACATCTCCATCGAAGGTGATTCCGAGTCGGGATTCTTGCTGATCTATAGCTCCAACGACGGCAGCCTTGCGGGCGATAATTGGTATAAGACGGTAAGGGATGCGGAGCTTGATGCGACGAGGCGTTTCGGTGTGAAGGCTCGTGATTGGCTTCCCAATCAAGCCGCAGGATAGGGGTGGTTTGTTACCACGTGTATTTGAGGGTGCTAACCGTCATGGCAGTACAACCCCCTCCCCAGCCCTCCCCTCAAGTGGGAGGGGGCCGGAGGATTCATGGTTTGGAGGGAGCCCTTGCAAGAGGTTAGTACGCCTTGTTTATGGTGGTTTCCGCCGGTAAAATCTGGGATTCGCGACACTTTCGAAGGAATGCGGTTATGAAAGACGACGTCCATCCCAAGTACTTTGTGACCCAGGTGACCTGCGGCTGCGGGAATAGCTTTACCACGCGCAGCACGAAGAAGGAGCTGAAGGTCGATATCTGCAGCGCTTGCCACCCCTTCTACACGGGCAAGCTGAAGTTCGTGGACACCGCCGGGCGGATTGAGAAGTTCAAGAACAAGTTCGCCAAGGCGGGGTATGCCAGCGTGCAGCCGGAGAAGGCTGGCGCGAAGAAGGCGAAGGCTGGGAAGTAGGCGGGGTAAATAATCCTACTCTGAGTTCTACTCGCATTTCCAATTCGAGTAAGCGTAGGATCGGAAAGACAGTTGGCGTGTTCTGCCAATCCCTCCCCTAGCCCCTCCCTTCGAGGGAGGGGGATGTTCCCTCCAGCCTTTTTGTTCCTCCCATGCGCGAGCTGCTTGAAAAGAATCTGTCGCGATTTGAGGAACTGGAGCGGCAGCTCGCGGACCCGGCGATTTATGCTGACTCGGCGAAGTCGGCGGCCGTGGCGCGGGAGCGCGGGTCGCTGATGCGGCTGGCCTCGAAATACAAGCGGTTTAAGGAACTGAACGCCGAGATTGCCGACGCGCGGGTGATGGTCGAGGGGGACGATCTCGACATGCGGGAGCTGGCCGAGGCGGAGCTGCCGAAGCTGATCGACGAGCGTGAGGCGCTGTGGAACGAGCTGTTGTCTCTCACGCTGGGCGGGGCCGACGCGAATCGGACGCGGTGCGTGATGGAAATTCGCGCCGGTACCGGCGGCGACGAGGCGGCGCTGTTCGCCCGCGACTTGTACGAGATGTACAAGCACCATGCGGAATCCAAAGGGTGGAAGATCGAGGTGCTCGATCACAGCCCGACGGAGCTGGGCGGGTTCAAGGAAGTGTCGCTGGCGCTGGAAGGGGAGGGGGTCTACCGCGAGCTGCAATACGAGAGCGGCGGACACCGGGTGCAGCGCGTGCCGGATACTGAGACGCAGGGTCGGATTCACACTTCGGCGGCCACGGTGGCGGTGATGCCGGAGCCGGAAGACGTCGAGGTGAATCTCAAGCCGGACGATTATCGGATCGACAAGTTCTGCGCGAGCGGCCCCGGCGGGCAGCACGTGAACAAGACCGAGAGCGCCATCCGGCTGACGCACTACGAGACGGGGATCGTCGTTTCGTGCCAGGACGAGAAGAGCCAGCACAAGAACCTGGCGAAGGCGCTGCGGGTGCTGAAGACCCGCGTCTACGAGGCGAAGCGCGAGGCGGAGGACAAGAAGCGCTCTGAGGAGCGGCGGACGCTCGTGGGCTCCGGGGATCGGAGCCAGCGGATTCGGACATACAACTTTCCGGATAACCGGGTGACGGACCACCGGATCGGGCTGACGCTGTACAAGCTGGATCAGATCATCGCGGGGCAGTTGCAGCCGGTGACCGATGCGCTGGTGGATTACGACCGGCAGCAGTTGCGGGACGCGTTCGCGACGGCGGAGTGATGCGGCGGTCTAATAGCACGCGGACGAACGCGGATCTGGCGGATTGACGCGGATTCATCCAGGGTTTGTTTAGCCGCGACCCGCTTGGGGAGCGCG
>JAICUM010000442.1 GCA_025935855.1 Pirellulales bacterium
ATATTTAGCCCGGCCATTCTGGCCGGACGTATCGCAGGTTACGCAACTTCGCCACAAACTTTCGCTGCACCCCGGTATAGGCCTCTCGCTGGAGCGAGAGGCAACCGTCTCGCGGAGCGAGACGGCTACACTTGCTCGGCGGCTCACGCGCGCATTGATTCCAGCGGCGACTGCCAGAAAATCCGGGGCGAAAAAATCGCTTCCAGCACGCCGGCCATTTCGGGCCGTGCCAGTTGCAAGGCGCCGCTTTTGATCGCGGCTCCCAGCGCCAGGTTACCCAAGAGCAACGATTCGAACACCGGCCGGTCGCACGTCGCATCAGGCGGCGCGGCCGCATCCTGCTCAAGCCGAGAGCTGCGCCGCGTGAGCGTGAAGCGGTACGTCGATTCGCCCGCCTGAATAGTCGCCTCCAAGGGCCTTGGCGCCTCCGTCTCCCGCGCGCGTTGCCGCCAGAGCGGAAAGCCTCTCTCCACCCATTTTTCCGGCGCGAGCAAGCGCACCATGAGCCGCGGCCCTGGCGCATAACGCTCGTCGATCCATGTCCCGCCCGACATCACCAAAAGCTCGTGCAGCGAGTCGCTCGCCGGCGTGTACAGCGAAATCCAGCGGTGATCCCGGTCCATCGCTTCGTGGCAGGCGCGTGCCAGCAGTTTCAGCCGCGCCGAGCGAAAATGCTTTACCGTCACCAGTTCCACGACGCACGATCCGCGCAATATCGCATACCCGACGATCTGCTCCGCGTGCTGTTCGCCGGTCTGCGGCTTCGCCGCATGGATGCTCCGTTCACCGCCGTCAGCCGCGGGCGCCTTCACCCGCTGTACCGCGACGAGCACCTGGTCCTGCGCCTTGCGGCTCACCAACCATTGCCACGATTCTTCCGAACGGTAGAGCGCGCCCCACAGCCCGCACGCTGTTGCGTCGTAGGCCCGCCGCACCTGGTCGAGTTCAAAATGCCGCCAAGTGCGCACCTGCACGCTGCTTCGCCGTGGCCCGCGCACCTGTTCCTGGGCGTCCAAATGAGCGAGCACGGCCGCCGCGCCTGCTCGCGTGTGTCCCTGGCCGCGGACCGCGCTCCATCCGTGCCGCCCGAACCATTCGGCGCGCTCGGTCCTGGTGAGCGCGAGTACGGCGCCTTCGCCGACGGCGACTTCCTCCACGGTCGTCAGCAGCTCCGCCTCGTAATCCGTGCCGCGATGTTCGGGCAGCATTTCAAAATCTTCGAGCCGCACCAGCGGCACGCGCT
The DNA here is from genome assembly GCA_025935855.1 of Pirellulales bacterium. Lineage (GTDB taxonomy): Bacteria > Planctomycetota > Planctomycetia > Pirellulales > Lacipirellulaceae > Lacipirellula. The sequence goes on from JAICUM010000442.1 coordinate 1,244, forward strand.
GTCCCTCGAACCAGGCGATGTGGCTGGTGACGTGTACGTGCCCCAGCATTTCCTTGCCGCGGCGTACGATGAGTCTGTCGCTTGCCTGGTAGCCCGGCGCATCCAACCGACTTTGGAACTCCTCGGCCAGCGCCGCCTGCCGCGCTTGCACGAGGAGCTGCAGGACCGCCGAATGGTCGCCGGCGTTTCCCATTACAATGCGCGCCCCGCCGCCGATCTCGCGCACACATCCTTGCCCGTTTGATAGAGACGGCGTGGATCGCATTGCCGAAGGCGGCGCGCCGCGCAGCGGCTCGCCATTGGCCGGCGGAGAAGAGAAGCTCAAGCCCGCGGACGGCAGCCCGTCATCAAAAGACGTCGGCATGAGAGCGATGGCCTCATGTTAATCGATCCGCCGAGAAGCAACGGAAAATCGTGCCGCCTGGAGACCGAGTCTCTGTTCCGACGTTGAGCCTATCGCATTCCCGAAGGGAAATCTAGCAAAAACCGTCGCAGCATTTCCGCGGGAAACAGGCAAAAGGCGTACTCACGTGAATTCAGAACCCGGTCGGACCGCCGGCGCTCGGCGGCGTCCGCTAGCTGCCGCTCGATGTTCGCCCGCTCCGCCTCGACGAAGGGCTGTAGCGCCGCATTGGCTTGAACGATCGCCCGGTGACGCTCTGCCGCATTGGCCGGCGTCTTCACGGTTTCGACCCAATGCCGCTTCTGGGCGACGAGCGGTGCATATCCGTTCGCGCTCGCGCCGCCGCTATCGTCCAGCAGAGATTGCTCTGGATGGTACTCCAGTTCGCGCAGCCGATGCCGCAAGCGAGCGACCCCGTCCGCGTCCATGGCATTTCGGGCAACGGGCAGCCGGAGCGTGCCGGAGATGGTCGCGAAGCGCGGCGGCGCCGCGCCGAAAAACCGCTCGCAAATCGCGTCCGTCGCTTCGTCGTACTTGGCGCCGCCAATGCCATGAATGAACAGGTCCGCCACCGCCAGCCGCGCGAACATGGTCGTCATCAGCGCTCGCGAACGCAGCTTCAGGCCTTCACGCTCCCACTGAGCCAGCGCTGCCACGGCGTCGTCAGCTAGCCCGCCGCCGCTATGGCTCAACGGCAATTCCCGCTCAAACGATTTGAGATCTGAAATCTCAAATTTCTGGCCACGCTGCCGAAGATACACCGACCGCCGCTTGGGATTCTCGCTGGTCCACGCCCAAAACGGCGTCTGCTGCCAGCCGTCGCGAATCGCCAAACTGGACACGGGATGAGCCCGATTGCGAATGCCATGCGCCCGGCGATAATCGGCCAGCGCTCCGTTGTACGCTTCGATAAACCGCGGCAGCTCGCGCATCACATGACAGGCGAAGCGGCGGAAGGCGCCGCTGGCGCACATGTCGCCCTGTGGCAGTTCCAGGTTCCGCTGCCCCCAGGCAAGCTCCGTCAAATGCCTGGCCTGAGCCAAACCGAATCCAATTCGTCCCGTCGCCTCGCCCCGCTCCATCGCCGTGGTCCACCATTGGTCGAGCAGTCGCTCGGGCAGCACCTGTGCGGTCTCCTGACGAACCCGATCGGCGAAGGATCGCCATAAGCCGTCGTCGATGATGAGGCGCTCTTCCCACGGCACGGCCTCGCCCGGCGCGTCGAACGGCACAAGACTGAACCGCGGCGCCGTGGGCGTACCGCCGGGCACGCGCAGCGCGGTGCTGCGGCACGCATCGCCGTTGATCATGAGATTCAGCGCGATGCCGCCACTCTGCTGGGCGAGCATCGAAGCCGCGAAATTCTTCACCCACACGCCGGGATGAAAAAGCTCCGGCTGATGGCCGGTGACGATGAGCGGCGATCGATTGGGATCAAACTCCGCGGGGGTAATCTTGTCGGCATAGTACGAGCCGACATACTCCGCGGCCCGCTCGACAAGTTCCCGCCGCGCCGCTTGCGAGAATTCCTCGAGCGGCTGCCCTAAGATCGCAATGCCCGAGCCGCGACGCCACGCGGACTGATCGGTTCGCGCCAGGGCTTGGAGCTGGTCCCAGGGCGGCTGGGCAAACACTTGCCCGCTCTCGGCCGGCGCACGGTAGCGAGCGTACTGCGGCACGAGTGGTTGAGCCTGTCTTACGAGCAGCCTTGATACAGTTCGCCGCACCGAAACGCCGGCAGCGACGCCCGACCGCCCTCCCGGCACGCTCGCATGGCGCGGTCAATCACCGCATGATAATAGGTGAGCCGCTTGGCCGCATCATCCAGCGCCCCGCCGAAGCTCCGCTTCTCCTCCAGGTAAATCAGCGGCACGGAAAGCTCGGTCACTTTCAGCCCGTGGCACGCCGCCTGCACCCAGAGCTCCAGCGGCATGGCATAGCCGGTTTCAGTTAGCTTCAGCTTTTTGAGCGCTTCGACGCGGTACGCCTTGAATCCGCAAAACGCATCGGTCAGCTTGAACCCCAGCGAGCAGTTCAATTCCTCGGTGATCTGGATGTTGATGCGCCGCCGATCCGCGGGGGCCTGACGCGCTTCGTCATCCAGGTCCAAGTATCGGCTGCCCGAGACGATGTCGGCGTCCGCACAGGCCGCCGCCAATTGGCCGATCCGCTGCGGCTCGTGCTGGCCGTCGCAGTCGATCGTCACCAGCACGTCGTACTGGTGCTCGATCGCGTATTTGAACGCGGTGTGCAGCGCGGCGCCGTAGCCCTGATTCTGCTCGTGGCGGACGACAGTTACATCGTGACGCTCGGATAGAAGCTCGTGCGTGCCGTCGGTCGAGCCGTCGTCCACCACCAGAACGTCGCCCGCGTTGCGAACCACCTCGTTGAGCACGTCCGTGACGTGGTTCACTTCGTTGTACACCGGCAGAGCGGTGAGAATGCGATAATCCTTTGGCAGCGGCGGCAGGCTTCGATACATAGTTCCGTTCCTAGCATGCATGCATTGATCGTCTCGACGGAAACTCCTGATGGTACGCCGCTGCCAACGCACCGGTTCATTTCCGCAATCCGTGTGCCGGATCGCGAGATTTCAGCTTCGCCAATTCTAAATGACCGATGACAGGGGTCAAACGCACGCCAGGCGGTCGAACCGGAAGGGGTCGGGAGTCTTTTGCGACTGGGGGCTTTTGTTTCAATGCGGGAGTCGCCAGTCGCAAAAGACTCCCGAC
>JAICUM010000784.1 GCA_025935855.1 Pirellulales bacterium
GTGTGTCAGAGGAACGAAATCGCGGGACGATCCACTTATAGAAACCGAAACGGTGTCCGGGGAAACCGGACCACTTCACACATCGAGCTCAGCGTCTCCACGCTTGCTGACTGGGTTGGTGGCTGCACCGCTGCGCTGGCGCCTCTGGTGGCGTTTATAGAAGCGCATGTGCTGGCAGCGGAACGCCTGCACGGCGACGACACCACGGTGCCGGTGCTGGCCAAGGACAGGACGGTCACCGCCCGATTATGGAGCTACGTGCGCGACGACCGCCCGTTTGGCGGGCCGTCGCAGCCAGCGGCGATCTTCTACTACTCACGCGACCGCACCGGCGAGCACCCGCGCCGGCATCTGCGGGCCTACAGCGGCATCCTGCAAGCTGACGCCTACGGTGGGTTCAACGAGCTCTATGCGCCCGGCCGCACGCCAGGACCCATTATCCAAGCGGCATGCTGGGCGCACGGGCGACGCAAGCTGTTCGTGCTGGCGGATGTGGCGAAGGCGCCGCTGGCCGTCGAGGCGGTGCGGCGGATCGACGCCATCTTCGCCATCGAGCGCGAGATCAACGGCCAGAGTGCTGCACAACGACTGGCGGTGCGGCGCGAGCAGGTGGCGCCGCTGGTTGCCTCGCTGGAACAGTGGATGCAGGCTGAGCGGACGAGGCTCTCGCGCCATGCCGATGTCGCCAAGGCGATGGACTACATGCTGAAGCGATGGACGGCATTCACCTGCTTCCTTGACGACGGGCGGATCTGCCTAACGAACAATGCGGCGGAGAGAAGCCTGCGTGGTGTGGCCCTTGGCAGAAAGGCGTGGCTCTTCGCTGGCAGTGACCGCGGCGGTGAGAGGGCAGCGGCAATGTATTCGCTCATCGTCACGGCGAAGCTGAACGACGTGGACCCGCGCGCATGGCTCGCCGACGTGCTGGCACGCATCGCCGATCATTCCGTCTTGCGCCTGCACGAACTCCTGCCATGGCACTGGTCGCCCCAGGGCGGGAGCCGTAGCTTGGCGGCATGACCGCCGCCAGCATCGCCCACCTCCGGATCACGCTCGACGATGTCGAGCCCGCTGTCGTGCGCCGCCTCGAGGTGCCTCTGACGATCCGCCTTGATCGGCTGCATTTGGCGTTGCAAGCGGCGATGGGCTGGACCAACAGCCCTCTCTACGAGATCCGCGCCCGCAACGTCGGCTGGGGCATGCCCGGCCCTGACTTCGGTGACGGACCGCTCGACGCCAGCAAGGCCCGGCTTGCCGATGTCATGGAAGATGTTGGGGTCAAGTCGCTCAAGTATCTCTATGACTTCGGCGACGGCTGGGAACACACCATTCGCGTCGAGCGCATCACCGATCCGGTGCCAGGGATCGTCTATCCACGTCTCATCGAGGCTGTCGGACGTTGTCCACCCGAGGATGTTGGTGGTCCATGGGGCTATAGCGAATTCCGCGAAGCAATCGCCGATCCGAACCACGAGGAGCACGCCGAAAGATTGGAGTGGGTTGGCGGAACTTTCGATCCCGCCGACACAGACGCCGAAGCTCTGGCCCAGGCGGTCGGTAAACTCGCCAGAAAATGGGCCCGCAGGCCATCAGCGACACGGAAACCAACCTGACGCGCGGTCCTGGCCGGACGGATACGACGCTGCGCGCAGTCGCCGTGGACTGAGAAACTCGGCCGCCGCATAATTTAAGGAATCTGCGCAGCGCACCGGTTGCTCTGAACCTCAGCAGCTAGCCGTGTAGAAGAGCTCGCCCCA
>JAICUM010000424.1 GCA_025935855.1 Pirellulales bacterium
GTCACCGTGATGTCGCCGAGGTCCAGCGTGCCGCCCGGCTTCACTTCGAGCGTGGCCAGCCCCTTCCGGTCTGTCTTGGCCGAGGCGACCTTGAGGTCGCGCATGTTCCCTTTGGCTTCATGCCAGAAAACAAACGGCTGCTTGCCCGCCGGGACGTTCTTAATTTCAAATTTCCCGTCCTTGTCCGAACGCGCCATGTACGGGTTCTCGCGAACCAGGACGTAGGCGTTCATCCAAGGATGAACGTTGCAGGCAATCTTCGACGGGTAGGATTCGCTCTTGGTGAGGTTCTTGATGACGGGCTTGTCGTTGGGAACCGTCTCGTTGAACTGCGGGTTGTTGAAGAACGTCGTAGCGTTGGTGTTGTGGCCGATGCCCGGATCGGAATTGTGAACTTCCAACGGATGGATCGTCCACAGCGTCATCGCGTGCGGCTCGAACCGGCAACCTTTGTTGTCGAGCACCTTCGGCTCGGGTTTTTGCTTCTCATAATCGGGGTTGATGTCCACCTTTTTTCCGGTCGGCACGTAGAGATAGACGAACACGTCTTGCAGCTCGCCCTTGGGGCCGACCTTCAGATCCTCGGTGACCAGCTTGTGCTGGCTGCAATAAGCTTCGTCCTTATTCGGCTTGATCTCTTCAACCTTTGGCTGACCTTTGTAGATGAAGCGGCCTTTGACCGATCCCCATTGAGCAGCGTACGCCGAGGATGCGGCGAGCAACGCGCCCAAGCAGGCAGCGGCAATCGTGGCGAGGCGGAAAGTTTTCATGGCGGGACTCCTCTTCGAGGGGACTCTGGAGGCGGGTCGCATCATTGCGGTGGGTTTCCTGGGGCGCTCGGCGGAGCCGCGCCCGGTTGGCCTGGCGCGGAACCCCCGGCGGCCGGTTGCTGGGCGGCCGCGGCGGCAGCGGCAGCCGCGGCCTTTTGGACCATCGGCGTCACCGACGTACTGCCGCGGGCGTACGTGTCGAAGTTCATCAAGAAATCGACCAGGCCGGTGAGCTGCTCGACGCTCGTACCCGGATACAACTCCTGCGAGATGCCGCCCAAGTGCGGATCGTCCGTGCGATACGGAATATTCACCGGCATGCCGGTGTAGGGCAGGATGCGCTGCGGATGGGCGATCCAATCCCGCGCGAATTCCGGCCGCAGACGATGGTATACGCCGGCCAGATTGGGCCCGAAGGTGTTCGGGTCGCCCTGCGGCGTGAAGTCGGCCACCGCGTGGCACTTTACGCAGTAGTTGCCGTTGGTGACGATCTTCATCGCGTCGCCAAGCTGATGCTTGCCGTCCTCGCTCATCTGCGCGAGGTAGCTTTGGCGCTGGTCGGCGCGGTATTCATACGGGAAGCTGGCGTTCGACGAGGCCGCGAAGTAATTCACCAGCGCCGCCGCTTCGTCGCTCGACATGTGGAAGTTCGGCATCCGCAGCACCACGGCCGGGCGAATGGCGAACGGATCCATCAGGAAGCCGTGCAACCAATCGGTTTGCACCTTGCGGCCTTCGTCCATGAGCGGCGGCGGCAGCCAGCCCCATGCCTCGCGGCCGTTGGCCTGCGGGTTGGTTTCCTTGGCTTTCGCCACCACCTTCGCGTAAAGGTAACGCGCGAGGTCGCCGCCCCAGGCTGCATACGCGTCGCCCGTGGCGGGACCGTAGCCGGCGCCCTTGGCAGGAATCAGCAGTTCGTCAACGCCACGCAACCTAGCCGTGCCATTGATCAGAGCGTCCTTCCACAGCGTAAAGCGATAGAACGTCGGGATTGGTTTGCCTTCGGCTTCGGCCGCCTTCAAATCTTCCGGCGTGACGGGCGCGCGGTCCTGATCGACCAGCAGCACGCCGCCGGTCGCCTCGTCCACCACCGGGTGGCCGAATACGTGGCCGTGGTGCATGCCGCGAAAGTCTTTGGCCTTCGATTCGTTGACTTCCTGATCGGTGAACCGCGGCGCGAGGAACGGATAATCCGTCACCGGCGCCGGTTCCTCGAACGTGCCGTCGGCGTAGTCGAGCTCCCACTGCTCCTGCCGCAGCACGTGGCAGCCGGCGCAGTTGAAGCGGTCGAGCACCTTGCGGCCTTCGACAATCGCCTTCTGCCGCTCGTCCGGCTTGTACAGATACTTCGACGCCGGCGGTTCCTTCACCAGCCCGAGCACGAAGGTCATCACCTCTTCGCGCTGCTGGTCATTGAAGGGGAACCGCGGCATGCGCAGCCGCTCGTTGAAGTTCTTGTTGCGCGTCGTCTTGTAGTCGTAGCTGCGCGGGTAGCGGAGCTTCTGCCACAGGAAGCCGTCGCGGGCGTGGCTGTTCAGCGACTGGATGAAGTAGCTTTCGTCCGCGCTGAATTTGTCCGGATCGAGCTCGACGTGGGCCTCGGCTTTCGCGCTGCCGGGAGAGGCGCCTTCGCCATACGCAGCGCCTTCTTCCGAACCGCCCTCTGAGGCCGGCACGTCTTCCTTGGCTTTGATGCTGACCTGCTTGCGCGCGTCGTACGTCGGGTTCTCGGGGTTGATGCCGTGCGTTTCCAGGAACCGATGAATGTTCTCGAACGCCAGCTTCGAAGTTTCCTTGCGGCCCCAATCCACGAGCGCCGTGCCGATGGGCTTGGCGTCTTCGAAGCCGGGAATGTCGTGGCAGCCGAAGCAGCCGTACTTGCCGATCGTGCGGATGGCGACGAACTTGAGCTGCCGCTCAACGCGGTTCTCGTCGTTGAGGCCGACGAGCAGCTTCTCGTCCGACTTCAGCTTCGGCTCCATGTCCTGCGGAATGCCAGTCTTCAGGTATTCGCGGGCCCGATCACGCGGAATTGCGTCGCTGGCCAGCCAGATTTCGGCCAGTTCCGCGAGAGCGGTGCGGTCTTCATCGTTCCACTCGTCGCGCGGCGGCACGTTCTTCGGCTTCCAATTGCTTTCGACGCCCAGCAGGTACGCCACGACGTCGGCGGCCGGGTCGAGCACCTTGCCCGTCGGCTTGCCCTGCGCGTTCTTCTCCTCAATCGGATCGAGGAACAGATCCGGCATCTTTGTGCGGACGTGGTAGCGATTGGGCTGCTTCACCCACGAGTAGGTCCACTGGCGGCCCTTCTCGTTGTTCAGCTTCGCACGCAGCTCCGAGAGGTCAGGACCTTGCGTCGAATGAATGCCGGGGAAATCCTTGTGCGAGTGGCAGGCCAGGCAGCCGCGCGATTGGAACACCCATTTGCCGCGCTCGGCGGAAGGCTGCTCCGTGACATTCTTTGGCGGCGCCTCGTACTCAAACTTTTCGCTTGAGGTCAGCAGGTATTCAGCGATGGCGCGGATTTCGATCGGCTCGAACTTCTGGCTCTCGGCCAGCTCGGTCGCGTCGTCCGGGTCACCAAGATGCTCGTACTGCAAAAAGAATTGCGGCATCCGCGTCGTGGGGCGGAAATCCGAGGGCTTGCGAATCCAGCTATAAATCCAGTCGTAGGGCGCCTTCGAGCCGACGAACCGCAGGCTCGGGCCGACCTTCCGAAACTGGCCGGGGATTTCGATGTCCTTCAGCAGGTTGGCCAGCTTCTGCAGATCGGCCATTTGCGGGGCGACGGGCTTGGCCTGTTCGTCCTTCTGGGACTCGTCGGCCGCCTTATCGCCCTTCGCGGGCGGCTTCAGGGACGCGAACAACCGGTGTCGGGCGTCGCTATTGGTGGGGTCGTTGCGAAGTGCGCTCGCCAGTTTTAGCTGCTCGTCGGTGAGCAGGTGACTGGCCGCCTTCGCGTCGCCGTTCTTGTTCTGCTGAGCAAACTGCTGATCGAGATTCAGCATCTGCGACGCGGCTTCGGAGTACGGCGGCTCCAGCCGCAGGTCCGGGCCCACGGTCGTGGTGGGATTGTCGTAGCCGTTAACCTCGTGGCAGCCGAAGCAGCCGAATTTCTCGATGGTCGTCCAACCGGCCACGAGCTTCGGCGCGGGCGGCTCGGGGAAGCGCTCGCTCGGTTCCAGCGAACCCTTCTCGTGGTGGCACTTCAGGCAGTTCGACTCGACGAAGCGCTGCGGCTTCATCGGGAAAATCCAGTGGTGGTTGTCGAACCAGCCGTACTTCTGCCGCCAGTTATCTTCCTGCTCCACGTCGTTGGGCGTGTGCGAGGTCCAGGGGAACGACGTGCCGCTCCCCTGGCCGTCGTGGCAGATCGTGCAGCCAATGTCCTTCATCGGATGCGGGCTGGAGTCCGTGAGGTACAGATCGAGCCGCGGATGCGCGGTGAACGGGTGATCCAAGCCGCGGCGGATCGTGAGCGTCGCCGGCTTTCCCCAATCCATGAGCATGAGCAGCCGCTCGCTCGCCTCAACCGGACTGTGAACCGCCGCGTCGCCGATCTGGCGAATCACGTCGCCCGACCGCAGGCCGGCCTTCGCAGCCGGCGATTCCGGCACGACGTAATGAACCGTGACGTCCGAGTCTTCGATGATGCCGCTGCGCGAGAGAACCAGGCCGTAGGCTTGCTTGAGCGCGGCAGCCTTGGCGTCGTCGTCTTGTGGGTCGGCGATCGTGGGCTGCGCTTCGGGCGTAGGCA